>NZ_JBWYIQ010000013.1:0-75396 GCF_056779795.1 Acinetobacter sp. ANC_7682
CGTAGCAGGATCAAACCAAATGGCAATATTTCCGCGACTCATGAGTGCTCGGTTATATGCGGGCCAATTGGTTGTGCGGTAGATTTTGTGTAGGCTTCTTCATTTGAAAATTATATCGCTGAAAAACCCTTTACAGATAGGTTTGTGCAACAAAGCCTTATAAATCTATAGAGGTGGATCATTTTTCTAAACTATTACTAGCTAAAGAGTTTGAAAAACTTGAAAAAGATCCTTTTGCACCTACACATACTCAAAGGTTTAGAAGATACGGAAATGCCTTAATTTTACCTTGGGAAAAAGATCTTAAGCCTATTTGGTTGCCGACAGTGCGTGATAATATAGGGCAGGAGTTATCTGGATATGATCAGGGAGGGAACAATCCCGAGCATCAGTCGATTCGTTATTTTAACGCGTTGAGCCAAGAAGCTAAATCTACGCAATATCTTAATGATTTGATTGTAGATGATTATCAACTTACTTTTGGTTTGGAAAATGCCTATCTGCCAATTTACGTGGGTGTCCATTTTGTCAAACTGCGTTCAACTCATGCCGATCAGCTAGGAATTAGTTCGCCTAATTGTTTTCATCAGGATGGTGAGCCATTCACATTTGCTCATTTGTTTTATAGGAGCAATAACATTGAAGGAGGTGAAAACTTTATTGCATCACCTCAGGAAAGAAATAAGCGTTTAGATGAGGTAAATAATTATAATATTTATCAAAAATTTACGTTGAGACAAGCTTCTGAAAGTTTTGCTGTACACGATCCAGCAGTTTCACATTATGTATCACCTATTAGAAAAATAGATCAAGGCACAAATGCTGAGGCTGGTGAGCGCTGGATGATTTTGATTGATTTCTCTCTTACAAAGCAAAAAATATGATTCAAAATTTAATAATTTCGCTTTTACCTATTCTCATTTCTCTTATATTGGGTTGGGGCATAGGTAAAGCTGCAAACGTTCAAGTTCGCAATATATTGGTTGGTCAAATTACGTTTTTGGTGTGGTTGCTCCTCATCTCTATAGGCTTTCAATTTGGCAGTGTCTTGTTTGATAAAGATCTTGGTTCAAAAATATTAATTGAAGCTTTTATTTATTCTACAGTTTTAAGTGTGATTACCTTTGGACTTTTATTTAATCGTAGCCACTTTAAGGCTGAGCACCAAAAATCATTCAAGGATATGCTCAAACCTATTACCGAATGCTTGATTGCGATTGGAATGGTGTTGATCGGGATGGGGCTATATTGGCTATTACCCAAGACTTTATCAGGGGAAATGTTAAGTGCGATACTATTGTATGTGTTGATTTTTTTAATCGGAGTGGATTTGTCTACGATTAAAATTCAAGCCCTCACTATGAATCATATTAAAGTGCCATTTTTTTCAATCATTGCACTATTTATTGCGGCTTATTTGACGAGTCATATCATGACTCAATCTTTTGTCGAACTCGTTGTGATGGGGAGTGGATTTGGTTGGTTCTCTCTTTCTGGTCCTTTAGTTGCTAAAGTTTTAGGACCTGAGCAGGGAACTTTTGCTTTGATCACAGATCTTGTACGAGAGTTTTATGCGATTGCATTGTTGTATTTATTAGGTCAGCGTTATCCAAAGCCAATCATTGGTGTATGTGGTGCCACGGCGATGGACTCGACTTTACCCTTTGTAAAAAACAATTGTTCACCATTAGATGTACAAATTGCAATTCTCAGTGGATTTTTCCTGACGTTCATTGCGCCGTTTTTTATTATTTTTTTTAGTAGTTTGATATGAATATAAATTCTAATGCTCAGCAGAAATAGGAAAGAGCTTCTCTCAATTTATACAATTGATCCTTTGATAGATCAGTAGATCGTTCACTAAACTTCGTTATAATCGCTTCATTGATAAAATAGAGAACAGATCATGCGCGTACTTGTGGTGATGGATCCCATCGAAAATGTAAACCTCAAAAAAGATTCGACCATGGCAATGCTTTGGGCTGCTGCACGTCGCGGTCATGAGTTAGGGTATGCACTTCAGGAAGATTTATATATCGATCAAGGCAAAGCTTTTGGTTTGATCTCACCACTTAAAGTGTTTGAGGATTATAATCATTATTATGAACTTGGTGAAAAACAGAAAGAATCTTTAGCTGCATACGATGTTGTGCTCATGCGTAAAGATCCACCTTTTGATATGAACTTTGTTTATACAACTTATATTCTGGAACAAGCGGAACGTGAAGGTTCGTGGATTATCAATAAACCTCAAAGTTTGCGAGACTGTAACGAAAAGCTGTTCGCTACACAATTTCCAGAACTGCAGGTTCCGACTTTGGTAACTTCACAGCAAAGTTTAATCCGAGAGTTTATTGCTGAACATCAAGATGTGATTGTAAAACCACTAGATGGGATGGGCGGTATGGGAATTTTCCGTTTAACCGCTGCAGGGGCAAATATCGGTTCAACTTTGGAAATGTTGACTCAAATGGGTCAGCAACCGATTATGGCGCAACGTTATATTCCTGAAATTGTGGATGGAGATAAGCGTATTCTGATGGTCAATGGTGAGCCAATTCCATATTGTTTAGCGCGTATCCCACAAAATGGTGAAACGCGAGGTAACCTTGCTGCTGGTGGGCGTGGTGAAGCACGTCCGTTGACTGAAAATGATAAGGTGATTGCTGCTAAAGTTGGACCATTCTTGCGTGAGAAGGGGCTGGTATTTGTTGGTCTTGATGTCATTGGAAACTATGTAACAGAAATTAATGTGACTAGTCCAACGTGTATACGTGAAATAGACGCACAATTTGGTACTTCTATCGCAGATACATTATTTGATGTTTTGGAAGCTGGACGTTAGCTGATCTGCAAAAAAGAGCCTAAATAGGCTCTTTTTTTTGCGTATATATTTTAAATAAATAATAGCTGGTCAATAGTCCTAGGGTGGAAAGACTTACGGTAACCCATGCGGCATTGGACCACTGGTGAGAAGACGAAACGAGAGCTGCTGTTGCTGGGGGAACAAGGAACTGCGCACATGCAGAAATTTGCAGCACTAAGCCCATACTGGATGCTGCTGCATTGACCTGTGGTGCGTATCTAAGCGTATTGGCAAAGACGGTCGTCGGAATAATGCCACCGATAAAAGAAAACAAAATAGCGCACAAATATTGCAACTCAAAAATCAACCAATAGGGTTGTGAAAATACAACCCAGCTACATAAAATTAGACTTAAAAAACTAAATTGAAGTAATTTAAAAGGAGCTATGCCTTTTTGAAGTAATACGCCTGCGCCAAAGGTTCCACCTAAGTTAGATAATACAACCATTGACACCAAAATTCCTGCAAGCTTTAAATCCATATTGAATGAGACATAAAGACTGGGTAAAAAACCTGTGAGTGTGATCCATTGACTGGTATAGCAAGCAAAGATAACGGCTAGACAGAGAATGGGTGGATGGGTCACGGTGACTTTAACAATAGATAAAAAAGAGTTGGAGGTTGATGTGCTCAGTGCCTTTGTCGTTACAGTGGTTTGCTTATCGTCATAACGTAAAAAATGGTAAATCATCAAGGCAACCAGCCAACACAAGGCACCAAATAATGCCCAAATGTGTTGCCAACTGAGCCATTCGAGTAATACAGGGATGGTCAAAATAGCAAGACTAACCCCAACTCCCATATAAGAACTCCATAACCCCATTTTAAAATTCATGGTTTCAGGCGTGCTTAGGCGTTTTAAAATTGCGGGAGCGCAAAGACTAATGGTGAGAAATCCAATACCTTCCATAAATCGAAAAAAATAAAGGCTAACACTATGATCAATCCATAAGCCTGCAAAACTACTCATCCCCAATAGAATGAGTGCAAAAATAAGGCATTTTTTGAGTCCTATTTTCTCAGATACAGCACCAATACACAGGGCAAATAGCATTCCAGCACCTTGAACCAGTGATAAGGATAGGCCTGCTTGGGTGAAACTTAGATTTAAATCTTTTTGAAGAATTGGAATAACAGCAGAAAGTTTACCGACATGAATTGCAGCAAGGTAGCCTGCCAAAATAATCCAAATGTCATAAGATGATATTTTTGACATTTGCGTTTAAAAATCCTTTTATTCGCGAGCTGAATCTCAATGAGATATAGCAATATCATAAATAGAACTGTTGCCTCATACCATTTAGACATAAGTTTATATCCAATATGGCGGTAGCGCAGATACGAAGGAAGAATAGAACTAATACTGTGTTAATGATTAATGTGCACATTAATCATTATTTTGGTCCGTTATAAACTAGATCGAATGGTAAAATACATAAAAAAGGCACAACTCATAATAAATCTAGTTTAAACTCTGAAATCATATGAAAAAAACAATTAAAGGGTCCGTGAAAAAAAGTAAATAAACTTTCATGGATATACGATTGTGATTACAATTGATGCCTTATATAAAATTTTCTGTTAGCTCTTAGATTTGAAGAATTAGACCGTGACACAAGCTCAGCATAAACAACCTAAACATGTCATGATGATGGCTGCAGGTACAGGTGGACATGTATTTCCTGCCCTAGCAGTTGCTCAGGAATTACAACAGCAAAGTGTCGAAGTGTCATGGTTGGCAACGCCTTCAGGTATGGAAAACCGCTTGCTTAAAAATCACCAAATTCCAATTTATCAAATTGATATTCAGGGTGTGCGTGGCAATGGAATCGTCCGTAAGCTGCAAGCCCCTTTTAAAATTTTAAAAGCAACGCTTAGCGCAATGCGCTATATGAAACGATTAAACGTAGATGCAGTCGCTGGTTTTGGCGGTTATGTTGCAGGTCCTGGTGGTTTGGCTGCGCGTATTCTTGGTATTCCTGTCATCATTCATGAGCAAAATGCAGTAGCGGGTTTCACCAATACCCAATTGGCTCGTGTTGCTAAAACGGTCTGTCAGGCATTCCCGAAAACATTTCCAGAAAATCATAAAATCGTGACTACAGGTAATCCCGTACGTAAGGAAATTTCTGCGATATTGAGTCCTGCTTGGCGATATCAAGAGCGAGAAAAAGCCAATCAACCTATTCGTATTTTAATTGTAGGCGGCTCCTTGGGCGCACAAGCATTGAATGAGCGCGTACCCGAAGCACTGAAACAATTAGATGTTCCTTTAAGTGTTTATCATCAGTGTGGTCAAAATCATGCTGATAGCACGCGGGCACGTTATGTCGATGCTCCTGATCATTTACAGGTAGAAGTTCAACCGTTTATTGAAAATATGGCGGAAGCCTATGCCAATGCCGATCTTGTAATCTGTCGTGCTGGTGCACTGACGGTCACTGAGATTGCTACTGCGGGTGTTGCAGCCGTATTTGTACCTTTGCCAAGTGCAGTAGATGACCACCAAACCGCGAATGCCAAATTCCTAGCAGATATTAATGCTGCAAAAATTTGTCCACAAGCGACACTCACTCCTGATTCATTAAAAGCAGTTTTATTGCCACTCATGAACCGTACATTGTTGACGGAAATGGCTGTTAAAGCACGTCAACAAGCTCAACCAGATGCAACTCAGCGTGTGGTTGGTTTAATTCAAGATTTGTAAGTTTTAGAGAAAATTATGTCTTCAACGAACCCAGCTGATAAAGCTAAAAACCTGATTAAAATTCCTGAAATGCGCCGTATCAAGCATATCCATTTTGTGGGTATTGGTGGTGCAGGAATGTGCGGGATTGCGGAAGTCTTAAAAAACCAAGGCTATAAAGTTTCAGGGTCGGATATTAAAGCCTCTAAAACCACTGCACAGCTTGAAGAAAATGGCATTAAAGTTCATATCGGACACGCTGCTGATAATATTAACGGTGCGAATGTATTGGTTGTATCGACTGCGATTGACCAAGAAAATCCAGAAATTAAAGCAGCGATTGAAACACGTATCCCTGTAGTTCGTCGTGCGGAAATGTTGGGCGAGTTGATGCGTTACCGTCATGGTATTGCGGTTGCAGGTACACATGGTAAAACCACAACAACAAGTTTGGTGACCTGTATGCTTGCTGAAGAAAACATGGATCCGACATACGTGATTGGTGGTTTGCTTAATCGCTCTGGAGTAAATGCTGCTTTAGGTGCGAGTCGTTATATTGTAGCTGAAGCAGATGAATCTGATGCTTCATTCCTATATTTAGAACCAATGGCCGCTATTGTCACCAACATTGATGCTGATCATATGGACACTTATGGTGGTAGCTTCGATGTTTTGAAAGATACTTTTGTTCAATTCTTGCAGAAGCTTCCGTTCTACGGTTTAGCCGTAGTGTGTGGCGATGATCAAAATATTCGTGAAATTATGCCACGTATTGGTCGACCTGTTTTAACTTATGGTTTTAACGAAGATAACGATATTCGTGCTGTAGATGTGGTACAAGAAGGGATGCAATCACATTTTACTGTGCTTCGTAAAAACAAAGAGCCACTCAAGTTAACCATTAATATGCCTGGTTTGCATAACATCCTTAATGCGTTAGCTGCGATTGGTGTGGCAACTGATGAAGGTGTATCTGATGCTGCAATCGCTCGTGCTTTAGAAAGTTTTAGTGGTGTAGGGCGTCGTTTCCAAATTCAAGGTGAATTTGAGTTAGGTGATGGAACGGTCAAACTGGTTGATGATTATGGTCACCATCCAAAAGAAGTTGAAGCAACGATTAAAGCTGCGCGTGCAAGTCATCCTGATCGTAGACTTGTGATGATGTTCCAACCTCACCGTTTTAGCCGTACACGTGATTGTTTTGATGATTTCGTTGATGTCTTGTCACAAGTCGATCAATTACTGCTATTAGAAGTATATTCTGCAGGTGAAAAGCCGATTGTTGGTGCAGATAGTCGCTCATTGGCAAGAAGTATCCGATTGCGTGGTGATGTTGAACCAATCTTGATTGATCCAGTAGAAGGGAATTTGCCAAATGTGATACAAAAAGTGTTACAAGCAAATGACTTGTTATTGACTCAAGGTGCGGGTAACGTTGGAGCAATTTCAATTGAGCTTGCTCAGAACCAGCTCTATTTAAAATAATCGTCGTTTGATGATTTGGCTAAATTGAAAATTTTATAAGTTTAAGGAACTAAACGTGTCAAATGCTTCTAAATTCGGCAAAGTTGCTGTATTGCTTGGTGGTAAATCTGCAGAGCGTGAGGTGTCATTAGATAGTGGTAAGGCTGTACTTGAAGCATTGGTACGTTCAGGGGTGAATGCAGAGGGTTTTGACCCTCAAGAACGCAGTGTGACTGAACTGGTAAATTACGATCGTGCATTTATTGTGTTACATGGTCGTGGTGGAGAAGATGGTCAAATCCAAGGCGCATTAGAGTGGTTAAATATTCCATATACTGGAACTGGTGTGCAGGGGTCGGCTATCGGAATGGATAAAGTAAAGACCAAGCAAATTTGGCAAGGTTCTGAACTTCCTACAGCGCCATACCGCATTGTTTCTAAAGATACTGATGCACAAGCACTCGTTGCAGAGCTTGGATTACCACTGATTATCAAACCCGTGCACGAAGGCTCGAGTGTGGGCATGAGTAAGGTTGAGAAAGCAGAGGATTTAGCTGAAGCAATTAAAAAAGCGACTCAACATGATGCCGTGGTCATGGCTGAGAAGTGGATTACAGGTCGTGAATTTACGATTTCATTTTTAAACGGACAACCATTACCAGTCATCCGTTTACAACCTCCAGCTGATGTAGCCTTTTATGATTATGAAGCTAAATACCAACGTAATGATGTTGAATATGGTATCCCTTGTGGTTTGAGTGAAGCTGAAGAAAAAAGTTTACAAGCGCTTTGCTTACGAGCGTTTCAAGCTGTTGGGGCAAGTGGTTGGGGTAGAATTGATGCTATGCAGGACGAGCAAGGTCAATTTTGGCTGCTAGAAGTGAATACTGTTCCAGGCATGACCAGTCATTCATTGGTACCAAAAGCAGCTCAAGCAGTAGGTTATAGTTTTGAAGATTTGTGTTTGGCTATTTTAGAGCAAACCTTAGCGAAAGAATCACACTAAGTTATGGCTCAACTACCTCCATCGATGCGTCGCAAACGTGCGGCGATTACATCGATTCATGACAAACCACCGACTCGCAAAGAGAAAATGATTAATGCGGGTGGTTGGGTCATGCTTATTTTTGCATGTTGTGTACTTTTGGTCGGGATTTATGGCTTATATAGCGTCATGACCAGTGCAAAGGTAGCATCTTTGGATGTGGTTGGTCTGCAAGCCGAGCCTGAAATTAGTCAAGTGAAACAGCAGTTAATGCCTACCATTACAGGCAATTATTTTACTGCTGATCTTGAGCAAATTCGTGATAAGGCATTAGAGATTTCTTGGGTAGATCGAGTGGTCATTTCTAGAGCTTGGCCAGACGGTATTAAGGTTCGTGTTATTCCGAAACATCCGATTGCACGTTGGGGAACAGGACGTCTGTTAAGTGATCAGGGTGTGGTCTATACAGAGGCATATTCTAGAAATCACGCAAATTTACCACTTATGCATGGTCCGTCAGATCAGTCAAAAGTCATGATGAGACGTTATCATGAAATTAATCAACTGTTTAGTCCAGTGAATCTGCGTTTGAAAGAGCTATATTTAACAGATCGTCGGACATGGTTTATGCAGTTCGATTCGGGTTTACGTATTATTGTGGATCAGGATCAGACCATGAGCAAACTGCAACGATTGAGTCACTTATCTCAAGCAGATCTGAAAGTGGTTTGGCCAAGAGTTTCAGCGATTGACTTACGTTACCGTAATGGCTTGGCGATTCAATGGAAAAATGCGACACCACCAAAGATTATAAATGGTCAGTTTGTTGTAACCATTAATGACATTAACATTGCAGATTCAAGAGTTGCAAAGCCATAATACGTGGCTTTAAAAATAGGCATAAGCCAGATATAAACAATGAAGAAAATGGTAGTGAATCATGAATGAGGCTGTTCCCTCAGTTGTTGCGATAGACATTGGGACACATAAAGTTTCAGTTCTAATTGGTAAAGTGCATGCGCCGGATAATATCCAGGTCATCGGTATGGCGACTGCGCGAAATAAAGGCATGAACAAAGGAAAAATTGTTAGCCTTGAAAAAGTGATCTCTGCGATTAAGAATGCGGTACAAGAAGCAGAAGATATGGCGGAGTGTCGTGTGCATTCAGCATGGGTATCGATCCCGAGTACAGAACTGCAAAGTGCTTATGCGACAGGCCGGACACCGATTTCTAATCCAGAACGCACCATTACGACTTCAGAAGTGGTTAAAGCTTTAGAAATGGCAAAAGCCAGTCATTTAACTTCTGATCATTATCTTGCAAGTGCAGTCCCATTGGGTTTTGAGTTGGATGATTCACCTGAGTGGGTGCATAATCCAATTAACCTTTCAGCAAATAGCATGACGGCGCATTATCAACTCATGATGCTACCAATCAGCACCATGCAAAATTTAGATCGTGCAATGAAAGGCGCCAATATTTTTGTCGAAAAGATGGTGATTTCATGTTTAGCAACGGCTGAAGGTGCATTGCTGAAAGATGAAAAAGAGTATGGTGTATGCTTATTGGATATTGGGGCTGGTACAACCAATATTGCAGTTTATATTGAAGGTCATTTAGTGCTAGCACACACCATTCAACGTGGTGGTGAAAATGTAACGCGTGATATCGCCGCAGTATTGCAAACGACGACCGAAGAAGCTGAACGACTCAAATTGCTTTACGGTTGTGTTGATTTACAGCAAGTCAAACCTGAACATATGATCGAGTTTGAAGCGATCGATGGTCCTCAAGCGATCAGTCGGATTGAGCTATCAGAGATTATTATTGCACGTTACGAAGAAATTCTTTCTATGGTGCGTGATGAGTTACAACAACGTGGTGCGCTACAAAGTTTATATCACGGTGTAGTTTTAAGTGGTGATGCATGTCAGATTGAGGGTATGATCACATTATCACGTCGTATGTTGGGTGTTTCTGCTCATTTAGGCAACCCTCCGCTACAAGTATATGCGGATGATCAACATTTACCTGCATTAAGACGTTCAATGTATTCTACCGCAACAGGACTGCTGTTATTTAGTCAAAGCGATTTACAAGAATCGGTTGAGCAACCTGAAGAAGTGAATAAGCGTCCATTATTAGAGCGCATAGCGAATGGTTGGAATGCGTTTAATAACAAATTGAAAGGTATTTTTTAAGTTTAGTTTTTAAGGGAGTATTGTTTGCAACTTGTAAGAGCAACTTCATGTGCTTGACAAGAATGTGATTGCAACGCATCCTAAAAACAAATTTTTATTATTGAAGATCAAGGCAGTATACGGGCTTAAGTGACTGCCAAATTTATTAGGAAAAGTTAAGGTCATGGCTTCATTTGAATTTTTAGAAGATGAACAAACCGATAATAACGGTCAAGCCCGTTTTACTGTGTTTGGTGTTGGTGGCGGTGGTGGTAATGCCGTACAACACATGGTGCAATCTGATATCAAAGGCGTGAAATTTGTTTGTGCAAATACAGATAAACAAGCTTTGGATCGTATGAATGCGCCATTCAAAATCCAATTGGGCCAACAAAGTACCCGTGGACTAGGTGCAGGAGCAAATCCTGATGTCGGTCAAATTGCAGCAGAAGAAAGTCGCGAATTAATCCGTCAGCATCTGGAAGGTGCAGATATGGTATTTGTTACTGCCGGCATGGGTGGTGGTACTGGTACTGGTGCAGCACCAGTCGTGGCTGAAATAGCACAAGAAATGGGTATTTTGACGGTTGGTGTTGTCACCACTCCATTTAACTTCGAGGGTCGTCGTCGTCAACGTTCTGCTGAAAAAGGGATCGAAGAACTTGAAAAGCATGTTGACTCATTGATTATCATTCCAAACCAACGCCTACTTAGCGTTTATGGTGATATCTCGATGCAAGATGCTTATCGCAAAGCGGATGATGTCTTGCTTAACGCGGTACGAAGTATCTTTGATCTAGTTGTGCGTCCTGGTCATATCAACCTTGACTTCGCCGATTTAAAAACAGCGATGAGCACACGCGGTTATGCGATGATGGGTGAAGGTAAGAGTAGTGGTCCAGATCGTGCTGAAGATGCAGCGCGTCTTGCGATTCGCAGTCCGTTGCTTGACAACGTAAATATTATGAACGCGAAGGGTGTTTTAATTAATATCACTGGCGGTAATGATGTTACCTTACGTGAAACTGAAATTATCACAGATGTTGTCAATCAAATTGTTGATCTGGATGAAGGTGAAGTCTTCTTTGGTACTGTATTTGATCCAGATGCGCGTGATGAAATCCGTGTTACTGTGATTGCGACAGGTTTAACTCGTAATGCGAATGAAACGGAAGTGAAGCGCCGTGCGCCAGTGAGTGTAAACCCATCAGTTGGTGGACAAGCTACTGCTTTGGATGAAGATGATGTTCCAGCAATCAGTAAACGTCAGAATCAAGAGAGTGTAGCCCCTGAGCCTTCTGCAGCGCCTCGATCTGCACCAATGAGCATTCAAGATTATCTTAAAAATCAACAGCGTAAATAACATGTAACATAATGTGTTTACGATGATCAAACAGAAAAGGTGGCGCTTATGCCACCTTTTTGATTTTTATCAATGGCTAAATGTGCTAACGTATACTAGATTTTAGATGAATATTGAAGAAACATGTTGAAACAACGCACCCTGAAACGAGTCGTGAAAGCGAGTGGTATCGGATTACACAGTGGGCAAAAAGTAATGATTAACTTTGTACCACATGTAGCTGATGGGGGTATTGTTTTTCGTCGTATTGATTTAAATCCGCCTGTAAATATTCCTGCTAATGCGATGCTGATTCAAGAAGCATTTATGTGTTCGAATTTGGTACAAGAAAATGCCAAAGTTGGGACTATCGAACATATTATGAGTGCGATTGCAGGTCTTGGTATTGATAATCTGATTATTGAAGTATCAGCTTCAGAAGTTCCAATTATGGATGGAAGCGCCGGTCCATTTATCTATTTACTCATGCAAGGTGAGTTGATGGAGCAAGAAGCGCCTAAAAAATTTATAAAAATATTAAAGCCTGTAGAAGCATTAATTGACGATAAGCGCGCTATTTTTAATCCGCATGATGGTTTTCAACTTAATTTTACGATTGATTTCGATCACCCAGCCTTTGCCAAAGAATATCAGTCTGCCAGTATTGATTTCTCAACGGAAACATTTGTTTATGAAGTCAGTGAGGCACGTACTTTCGGCTTTATGAAAGATTTGGATTATCTTAAGGCGAATAATTTAGCTTTGGGTGCTAGTTTAGAGAATGCAATTGGTGTTGATGATTCAGGTGTCGTGAACGAAGAAGGCTTACGATTTGCTGATGAATTTGTACGTCATAAAATATTAGATGCGGTGGGTGATCTTTATTTACTCGGACATCAAATTATTGCGAAGTTTGATGGTTACAAATCTGGACATGCACTCAATAATCAACTGCTTCGCAATGTTCAGAGTGATCCATCTAATTATGAAATTGTAACATTTGATGACGAAAAGTCTTGTCCAATTCAATATGTAAGTGTGATCTAAGTCATTGTCTTCAGGTTAAATGTTATAGTGTAACATTGTTAAGTGTGACTTAATTTGCCTTTAAAATAGTGAATGACGTTTAAATCAAATGGTCCTGTTACTTTTTATTGCTTGCCAAACGTATCATAGCTTGGCTAAGCTTAGGATCGTTCACAAAACTAGCAGCGTTGAGTAACATTTCTTGCGTTGTCGGACATAAAGAAGTTTTGGAATTTTCAGTTTGTGTTTGGGGAATTTCTTTTTTTGCTCGAAGACGAACTTGGATTTTTTGTAAATCTTTGAGTTCAGGGATTTGTGATAACTGAGAAATATACTGTTTTTGAAGGTAACCGAGTTGACTAATCATGGCTTGATTTTCACCGGTGATGGTCAAAATACCGTATTGATAACAGACAACTTGCCATTGTTCATTTTTGGGCAATAGCGGTTGAATTAATTTTGTAAGTCTCTGCCAGTCAGCAACTTGCTTTGTGAGAAACGATAAGTTTCCTGTTTTTATGTGTTGTCTTGTTTGTTGAAACATATTTTTTGGTTCTGACATACATTGTTCCTACATTGTTTTGTCTTAATCTTAAACGCTTGTTTCTTTCGATATCAAGGAAGAGATCACACAAGAGACTTGAGTAAGAACAGTTTAATGAGGTTTATATGTATACGCGACGTATTTTATTAGCGTTTTCTTTAGCAGCTTCAGCAGCTTCGGTTGCATTTGCAGATTTAGTTCAATTAGATGCCACACAAGCCTCCAATCCTGATCGATTGGAAGAGTTAACAAGAACACTATCACAAGGTTCTTATAGTCATCCTGATGACATGGACATTCCAGCGACAGCACAAGTCGATGTGAAAGTTCGAGCAAAGGCGGATCCAATCGAATTAAATAATGCGCTGCTTAATAGTAAATACCCTGCTCAAAAAACTACGACGACAAGTTCAAATCGTTACTCTTCAAATAATGCATATTCATGGTTAGTGACCCACCCACTTCCAAGTGGTCGTGTCAGTTCAAATTATGGCGGCCGAACAATGGGCGGACGTGCTGAAAACCATTCTGGTTTGGATCTTGCGGCACCAACAGGAACTCCAATATATGCAACTGGTCCAGGAATAGTGACTAAATCAGGTTGGGGCACAGGTTATGGTCAATATGTCGAAATCAACCACGGTAATGGGTATATCACACGATATGCACATGCTTCACGCTTAATTGCTAAAGTAGGTGATAAAGTCACTGCTGGTGAGCATATTGCCAATGTAGGTTGTACTGGACGCTGTACTGGTCCTCACTTACATTATGAAGTGGTCAAAGATGGTCAGCGTAAAAATCCTTCAACTTACCTAGCGATGTTGCCTTAATTAATTATCAAACCTCATTAATACACATCCATTGTTAAGTCATTTGAATAAATCGCCAAGCATAGTCTTGGCGATTTTCGTTTTTGCAGTCAGGTCACCTGACTAAATTCAAGATTAAAATAAAGCTTTGTATAAAAAAACAGCAGAATTGGCGTTTTAGTGTTAATTTGTGTAATAAATGGTCAAGTACTATTTATTATCGAAATATTAGTCTAATGTCGTATTCATTTATAGCCATAACTGCGTATCGCGAAAATATGTTAAATATAGGGCATACAAATAGGCATGAATATAGGTGTAATATGGCGTATTACGGTGATACCGACGCACAAGAAACCCAAGAGTGGCAGGACGCTTTTGACTCTGTTTTACAGCATATGGGGACGGAAAGAGCAGCCTTTCTTCTTGAAAAACTGTATCAACGTGCGATTGCGAAACATGTTCCCATTCAGCGTCTAAATACTCCTTACTTAAATACGATTTCAGTAGAAGAGCAACCTGCAATGCCTGGTGATCCAGATATGGAGCGCCGAATTCGTGCTTTGATTCGTTGGAATGCTTTAGCAATGGTGCTTCGCGCCAATAAAACAGGCGACGATCTTGGTGGTCACTTAGCCAGCTTTGCATCTTCTGCAACTTTATATGATGTTGGCTTTAACCATTTCTTCCGTGCCAACAGTGATAACTTCGGCGGTGACATGATTTATTATCAAGGTCACTGTGCACCAGGGATTTATGCGCGCTCATTCTTGGAAGGTCGTTTAACTGAAGAGCATCTGAACAATTTCCGTCGTGAAGTTGATGGTATTGGTTTACCTTCGTACCCACATCCGTACTTAATGCCAGACTATTGGCAGTTCCCAACGGTATCGATGGGTCTAGGTCCAATCATGTCCATTTATCAAGCACATATTCAAAAGTACTTGATGAACCGCGGTTTGATTAAAGAAGAAGATCGTAAGGTTTGGGCTTATCTTGGCGATGGTGAGATGGATGAACCAGAAAGTACTGGTGCAATTTCGTTGGCAGGTCGTGAAAAGTTAGACAACTTGGTTTGGGTTGTAAACTGTAACTTGCAACGTTTAGATGGTCCAGTTCGTGGTAATGGTAAGATCATCCAAGAACTTGAGTCTCTATTCCGTGGTGCAGGTTGGCGCGTGATTAAAGTAGTATGGGGTCGTCATTGGGATCCACTACTTGCTAAAGATGAATCTGGTGCGCTTAAAGCCATTATGGAAGAAGCTGTAGATGGTGATTATCAGCGTTATCAAGTGAAAGGTGGTGCTTATACACGTGCGCACTTCTTTGGTAAATATCCTGAAGCTGAAGAGTTAGTTAAACACTTAAGTGATGAAGATATCGATAATTTAAATCGTGGCGGTCACGATCCTTACAAAGTATATGCTGCTTATGCAGAAGCCATGAAATCTACAGGTCAGCCAACGGTTATTCTCGCGAAAACTGTTAAAGGTTACGGCTTATCTGAAGAAATTGAAGCGGTCAATAAAACGCATCAAATCAAGAAAATGCAACTTGAATCGCTTAAATATGTACGTAATCGTTTCAACTTGCCATTTACCGATGAGCAACTTGAAGAAGTTCCATTTTATCGACCAAGTGAAAACTCGCCTGAAATTAAGTATATGAAGGCTCGTCGAGAGGCTTTAGGTGGTTACTTACCAGCACGTCGTAAAGAAAGTGAATCTTTAGCGATTCCTGAGTTGTCTGTATTTGATGCAGTGTTAGCTGGTTCTAATGGTAAGCAACAATCAACGACCATGGTGATGGTACGTTTGATCTCTGCACTACTGAAAGAAAAAGCAATTAAAGACCGTGTAGTACCAATTGTTCCAGATGAGGCGCGTACTTTCGGTTTAGAAGGGATGTTCCGTCAATTGGGCATTTATGCCGCGCACGGTCAAAAATATACCCCTGAAGATCAAGAGCAGTTGATGCATTACCGTGAAGCGAAAGATGGTCATATGCTTCAAGAGGGGATCAATGAAGCAGGTGCGATGAGTGCTTGGGCTGCTTTAGGAACAAGTTATTCAACCAATAACCTTCCTATGATCCCGATGTACATGTATTACTCAATGTTTGGCTTCCAACGTATTGGTGATATTGCATGGGCGGCAGGTGATGCACAGGCGCAAGGTTTCTTATTGGGTGCAACTGCTGGTCGTACTACGCTGAATGGTGAAGGTCTACAGCATCAAGATGGTCACTCACATATTCTTGCGAATACGATTCCAAATTGTATTTCTTATGATCCATGTTTCGGATATGAACTTGCGGTGATTGTACATGACGGTCTAAAACGCATGTATGTGGATCAGGAGCGTGTGTTCTATTACTTAACTGTAATGAATGAGAACTATGAGCATCCAGCGATGCCACAAGGTGCTGAAGAAGGCATTAAACGTGGTATGTATTTACTTGAGGAAGATGAAAAAGCCACAGTTCAGCTTTTAGGTTCAGGTGTAATTCTGCGTGAAGTGATTAAAGCGGCTCAAATCTTACGTGATGAATATCAAATTCATTCGAATGTCTATAGCGTAACAAGCTTTAATGAGCTTGCACGTGATGGTATGGCGTGCGAAGAATATAATCGTTTACATCCACTTACTGAAGATGTGAGAGAAGCATGGGTGTCGAAGCAGTTGCGTGGTACGAAAGGTATCGTCGTTTCTGCAACTGATCATATGCGTGCTTACAGTGAGCAAATTCGCGCTTACCTTCCAGATAATCGTCCATTTGTAGCATTAGGTACAGACGGTTATGGTCGCTCAGATACACGTGCAAAACTTCGTAGCTACTTTGGTGTAGATGCTGCGCATATTGTGGTTGCGACATTGAAGAAACTTGCTGACGAGGGTGAAGTAGATGCGCGTCTAGTTAAGGATGCGATTTCTAGCTTTGAATTAGATACTGACCGTCCAGTCGCTTGGGCACCTCAAACAACGCCTGAACTTCACGCTGTAGCTGACTACAAAGAGGAGAACTAAGCATGCAAATTACGACTCCTGATATTGGTGTAGATAAAGCCACAGTGGCTGAAATTTTGGTCAAAGTGGGTGATACGATTAGTGTCGATGACAGCATTGTTTTGTTGGAGTCTGACAAAGCATCTGTTGAAGTGCCAAGCACTTCAGCAGGTGTGGTGAAAAGTATTCTGGTGAGCCTTGGTGACGAAGTTGCTGAAGGTGCGGCTTTGGTAGAGCTTGAAGCGGAGGGGCAAACGTCATCTGAAGCACCTACAGCACAAGTTGAAGAATCGAAAGCACAAGCTCACGCAGAACCTGTAGCCCAATCTCAAGCGGAAGCGCCTAAAGCAGCATCAACGGCATCTGAAACCGTTGATGTACAAGTACCAGACATTGGTGTTGAAAAAGCCACTGTGGGTGAGATCTTGGTTGCGGTTGGCGACGAAATTGATGCCGATCAAAGTATCATTGTCGTTGAGTCTGACAAAGCGACAGTTGAAGTTCCAAGTGCTGTTGCGGGTACAGTTGAATCGATTGAAATTTCAGTCGGTGATACAGTGAAAGAAGGTATTGTGATTCTGAAAGTGAAAACAGCAGCTTCAGCATCAACCGCGGCGCAAGCTTCTGCAGAAACTACACCGACGACTGTTCCATCTGCAGAGGCACCACCTGCAGAATCAACAAAAGCGACAGTTGCTTCAGCGCCAGCAGGTAAAATTGAGATTGCTGTCCCTGACTTAGGTGTAGACAAAGCTGCTGTAGCTGAAATTTTAGTGGCTGTTGGTGATAAGGTTGAAAAAGACCAAAGCATCATTGTGGTTGAATCAGATAAAGCGACCGTTGAAGTACCAAGTACCACCACAGGTGTGATTACCGCAATTCATATTGAATTGGGTCAAAATGTGTCTGAAGGTGTGGCTTTAGTCACGATTGAAGCTGAAGGTCAAGCAACCCCAGTTACAGAAGCCCCTGTATCAGCACCAGTGACTACAAAAGCGGAAGCACCAAAAGCTGCCCCTGCGCAAGCAGCGGTTGCTCCTGTACAAACAGCAGCCCCTTCAGCAGATAAACTGACCAAAGAGCAAAATGCAGCAAATGCCAAAGTATATGCTGGTCCTGCGGTACGTAAGTTGGCGCGTGAGCTTGGTGTTGTGTTGGCAGAAGTCAAAGCTTCTGGTCCACATGCACGCTTAATGAAAGAAGACATCTTTGCGTATGTGAAAACACGTTTAACTGCACCAGCACCTGTAACTGCTGCACCGACAGTTGCTGCACCAGCAGGATTGCCTAAATTACCAAGTTTTGATGCCTTTGGTGGTGTAGAAGAAAAAGCGTTAACACGTTTACAGCAAGTGTCTATTCCACAGTTGTCATTGAACAATTATATCCCGCAAGTGACCCAATTCGATGCGGCAGATATTACGGAGCTTGAAGCATGGCGTAATGAGCTTAAAGGCAACTTTAAGAAAGAAGGCATTAGCCTGACCATTATGGCATTCATCATCAAGGCTGTAGCGCATTTGCTAAAAGAAGAACGTGAGTTTGCAGGTCACTTGTCTGATGATGGCAAAACCGTATTACTGCGTAAAGAAATCCATATGGGCATTGCTGTTGCTACACCAGATGGTTTAACAGTGCCTGTGCTACGTAATCCAGATCAAAAATCAATTAAGCAAATCGCAGTTGAACTCGGTGAGTTGGGTCAAAAAGCACGTGATAAGAAATTGTCACCGAAAGATCTGCAAGGTGCCAACTTCACGATTTCAAGCCTAGGCGCAATTGGTGGTACGGCATTCACTCCGCTTGTCAACTGGCCGCAAGTGGCAATCTTGGGTATTTCACCTGCAACGATGCAACCTGTGTGGAATGGACAAGGTTTTGATCCACGTTTAATGCTTCCATTGTCATTGTCTTATGACCATCGTGTCATTAATGGTGCTGATGCTGCTCGCTTTACCAATAAACTGACGAAGCTGCTTAAAGATATTCGTACATTGCTCATCTAAATATTTTTAACGTATTTTGTCTGCAGAATCAAAACCTCACTTCGGTGGGGTTTTTTATTTGTAAAAACAAAAAGCCAGGCTTATAATGGATAAACTTCATTGGGGAGTAGCCGCTGTTCTGCAATAGAACAGGTGATGGTCAACATATTTGCTCTAAAACGAGCATGGTCATCATAGCAAAGAACCAAATGAGCTCTATTTGAGCTTTCTTTTGTTGGCAAGACCTTTGATTTACCATTCTGCGGATTTTTGGCTAGCAGGGATGGTGGGTCATTGGTATTTGTTATGCTAGCCAGAGAAAGACATCATGTATGAATTCCTTCTGTCTACAGGTATCGTCGCACTAGCTGAAATGGGTGATAAAACCCAATTGTTAGCTTTACTTCTTGCTGCACGCTTTCGTAAACCCGTTCCAATCTTAATTGCTATTTTGTTAGCGACAATTGTCAATCATGGAGTTTCCGCTGCTCTAGGACAATGGGTTACAACAATTTTAAGTCCCGAGATCCTCATGTGGATTCTAGCAATAGGATTTATTGCTATGGCTGCTTGGATGCTGGTCCCTGATGAACTAGAGGATGAGTCAGGAAGTATTCAAAAATGGCAAAAATTTGGCGTTTTTGGAGCGACGTTTATTTTATTTTTCTTGGCTGAAATTGGCGACAAAACGCAGATTGCGACAGTGGCACTTGCTGCACGTTTTGACAGTATCTGGTGGGTGATGGCTGGAACGACATTAGGTATGATGATCGCTAATGCGCCGGCAGTATTTATTGGTGATAAATTGGCGAATCGATTACCTATCTCCTTGATTCACAAAATTGGCGCAATAATTTTCCTTGTCATTGGTGTGGGCACTTTAGTGCAACATTATTGTTTATAAATGGTTGTATACGCATAAAGATCTGAATCTTCAAAAGATTTAGTTTATTTATAAATAGTATTGAAATAATGCACCATGAAAGTGATTCATAATGGTGCATTTTTTTAATGGAAGTTATTGATTAGTAAATAAATATAATAAAAAAAATCTTGTTTTTGAAATTAAGTTTTTTTAGGATTTCGTCACTAAAAAATTATTTTTAAGAGATTTAAAAATGCTCTCTCAGATTTCTGCACAGGATGCGTGTTTAAGTTGTGGTGCTTGTTGTGCCTATTTCCGTGTTTCATTTTATGGTGCGGAAGCGATGAACATCCCTACCGAGATGGTTGAGGATATTAACCCTGTATATGCTTGTATGGTGGGGACGAATCAAACTAACCCGCGATGCGTTGCTCTAGAAGGAGAAATAGGGAAGCAGGTCTCTTGCTCGATCTATACGGTTCGCAGTTCATCGTGTAGAGAGGTCCAAGCCGGAGATGCGCAATGTGCCAAAGCTCGACAAGCCCATCATCTGATCCCATTAATTGATATTGAAATTGTTCCATCGTCGAATGATGAGGATTACGATCAGGTCAGTTAATTTGAATGATTTAAAATATGCTTCTGTTTTATATGCTCTTATTATGATTTTTTTGGATAATAAATTGCATGAAAATAGGAGTGATGGGTAAATTTCATAAAATTGTCGATAATAAGAAATGAAATTTACCTTAAAATTTGTATATAATGGCGCACGGAAATTACCAGTGAGACTGTTATGTTGACCATCGTTCAAGACGCGTTAACTTTTGATGATGTCCTATTACTCCCTGCCTACTCTACTGTTCTCCCAAAAGATGTCTCTCTAAAGACACGTTTAACTCGCGGCATTAATTTGAATATCCCTCTTGTGTCTGCAGCAATGGATACGGTGACTGAATCCCGTATGGCAATTGCAATGGCACAAAATGGCGGTATTGGTATCCTTCATAAAAATATGGATATTGCAGCGCAAGCTGCTGAAGTACGCCGTGTGAAAAAATTCGAAGCAGGCATGGTGAAAGATCCAATTACAGTAACCCCTGAAACGACTGTGCGTGAGTTAATCGCAATTACGCAAGCGAACAATATCAGCGGTGTGCCAGTGGTGAAAGATGGCAAAGTAGTTGGTATTGTGACAGGTCGTGATACACGCTTTGAAACTAATCTTGAACAGCCAGTAAGCAACATCATGACTGGTCAAGATCGTTTGGTCACCGTTCGCGAAGGTGAATCGAAAGAAAACATTCAGGCACTTCTCCAAAAAAATCGCATTGAGAAAGTGATTGTTGTTGGCGAAAACAACGAACTAAAAGGTTTAATCACTGTAACAGATTTTAATAAGGCTGAGCTTTATCCAAATAGCTGTAAAGATGACTTAGGTCGTTTACGTGTGGGTGCTGCAGTTGGTACAGGTGTTGAAACTCCAAGCCGTGTTGAAGCATTGGTTGATGCGGGTGTTGACGTGATTGTAGTCGATACTGCACATGGTCACTCTGCTGGTGTTATCGAGCGCGTACGTTGGGTTAAAGCCAACTACCCACAAGTTCAAGTCATTGGCGGTAACATTGCGACTGGCGATGCTGCATTGGCTTTACTTGATGCAGGCGCAGATGCTGTGAAAGTAGGTATCGGTCCTGGTTCAATCTGTACGACTCGTATTGTTGCAGGTATTGGTATGCCACAAATTTCGGCGATCGATTCTGTTGCTAACGCACTGAAAGATCAAATTCCATTGATCGCAGACGGTGGTATCCGCTTCTCAGGTGATATGGCAAAAGCGATCGGTGCAGGTGCAAGTACGATTATGGTGGGTTCTTTACTTGCTGGTACTGAAGAAGCACCAGGTGAAGTTGAATTCTTCCAAGGTCGTTATTACAAAGCTTACCGTGGCATGGGTTCATTGGGTGCAATGGCGGGTGCAACAGGTTCTGCGGATCGTTATTTCCAAGACTCTAAAGCAGGTGCTGAGAAGTTGGTTCCAGAAGGTATTGAAGGCCGCGTACCTTACAAAGGGCCAATGGGCAACATCGTGCATCAAATGATGGGTGGTTTACGTTCATCTATGGGTTATACAGGCTCTGCAGTGATTGAAGATCTTCGTCAAAATGCGAAATTCGTGAAAATCACGTCTGCGGGTATGTCTGAATCACACGTTCACGATGTGACCATTACTAAAGAAGCACCGAATTACCGTGTTGGTTAATTGCCTGTTATAAAACAATTTTTAAAAAAAACCGTCATGTAAATGACGGTTTTTTTATTTTGGTGTAAAGTGGTGCGCATTGAAAAAGGATGATGTTAATCACCCGCTAAGAAGTGAGAGAATGAATGAGTTATTTTGGTACTGATGGTATTCGTGGGAAATTCGGTGTATTTCCAATCACACCTGAGTTTGCACTCAAATTAGGGTTTGCTGCGGGTAAAGTACTTAAGCGTAGAACAAAAAGAAATAAACCGATTGTGGTGATGGGCAAAGATCCTCGTTTATCAGGTTATATTTTAGAAGCGGCTTTACAATCGGGTTTAAACGCAGCTGGTGTTTATGTGCATTTATTGGGTCCATTACCTACGCCTGCCATTGCTCATTTAACTCGTGCTTTGCATGCCAGTTTAGGGATTGTCATCTCAGCTTCACATAACCCTTATCATGATAATGGCATTAAGTTTTTTTCTTCAGAAGGAAAAAAATTACCAGACGAGTTTCAAGATGAGATTAATGCTGAACTCGAGAAAGATATTGTCATTGATGATATTGCGAGTCTAGGAAAAAGTGTGCGTGTTGATGATGCTCCAGGTCGTTATATT
Source organism: Acinetobacter sp. ANC_7682 (assembly GCF_056779795.1). Taxonomy (NCBI): domain Bacteria; kingdom Pseudomonadati; phylum Pseudomonadota; class Gammaproteobacteria; order Moraxellales; family Moraxellaceae; genus Acinetobacter; species Acinetobacter sp. ANC_7682. The sequence goes on from NZ_JBWYIQ010000013.1 coordinate 22,628, forward strand.
GAATTTTGTAAATCAACGTTCCCATACCATTATGATTTAAACAATTTAAAGATTGTCGTCGACTGTGCCAATGGAGCAGCATATAACGTGGGTCCTGCGGTATTCCGTGAGCTCGGTGCCAAAGTGATTGCGATTCATAATGAACCGAATGGTTTAAATATTAACCAAGGCTGTGGCTCAACTCATCCTGAGAGTTTGCAAGCTGCTGTTGTTGAGCATCAAGCAGATTTGGGTATTGCATTTGATGGCGATGCAGATCGTGTCATTCTAGTGGATCAGAATGGAAAGCTGATTGATGGCGATCATATTCTATATATCTTGGCGACACAAAGTGCCAATAAACCAGCCGGTATTGTCGGTACGCTCATGAGCAATATGGCACTTGAATTAGCACTTGAAAAAGCAGAAGTTCCACTGCTACGTGCCAAAGTTGGTGACCGTTATGTATTGCAAGGTTTAGAGGAAAACGGTTGGGTTATTGGTGGTGAACCTTCAGGTCACATTTTAACTCTAGACAAGAGCACCACAGGTGATGCGATTATTGCAGCCCTACAAGTCTTAACTGTCATGGTTGAACAGAAGAAAGCATTGCATGAGTTGGTTGCTGACTTTAAATTACTGCCAAACGTGCTTGTAAATGTCCGTTTAGATGCAATGTTTGATCCATACTCAGTACCTGCATTGGCTGCAGAATTTGCCAAAGCCGAAGCGCAACTTAAAGGTCGTGGTCGATTACTGATTCGTAAGTCAGGGACTGAACCTGTAATTCGTGTGATGGTTGAAGGTGATAATCTTCAAGAAGTGACTGCACTGGCACATGCTTTGGCAGATGCTGTACGTGCTAATGCAGCAGCTTAATCGGGGATTGACTCATGAGTGATTTGATTAAAGATCTCAGTGAACTGCGCCTAAATTATCAAAAAGGCGAATTACATGAGGATCAAGTGAATGCTGATCCACATGAACAGTTTCTATTGTGGTTTAACCATGCGTTAGAAGCTCAGCTTCACGAACCGTATGCCATGTCATTGGCTACGGCAAATGCCGATGGTCGACCGCACGTACGTACCGTATTACTTCGAGGTGCGGATGAAAATGGTTATGCGTTCTATACCAATTATGACAGCCAAAAAGGACTCGACTTAGTAGCCAATCCTTATGCGCAAATTCTGTTTTATTGGGCAGAACAAGAACGCCAAATTCGCATTTCAGGTCGAGTGGTAAAAATTTCGGAACAAGAATCCGCTGATTATTACCATAAGCGTCCGCGTGATAGTCAAATTGCAGCGCATATTAGTACCCCACAAAGTGGTGTGATTGCGAGCCGTGACGAGCTACAGCAACGCTTTAATGATTTGCATGAGCGTGTGGCAGATCAACAAACTTTAGATAAGCCTGGCTTCTGGGGTGGTTACCGTATAGAGCCAGATTATTATGAGTTCTGGCAAGGTCGCCCAAACCGTTTGCACGACCGTTTGTGTTATGAAAAAATCGACGGTGCGTGGAAATTACAACGATTGATGCCATAAATGCCAAAATTTGAAATCAAGCAACGTCCATTTTTAACACGCCCTGAAAATTTTCAGGGCGTGCCTTCATTTATTGCCGAAATTTTGGCACGTCGTGGCGTTGAATCTGAACAAGAATTAGAACTGAAATTAAAACATTTATTGGCGCCAACCATGAAAGGTTTGGATGCTGCAATTCAGTTGATTGACCAAGCCATCAATCAACACAAAAAAATTGTGATTGTCGGTGACTACGATGCTGACGGTGCAACCAGTACAGCACTGATGATGCTTGCATTGCGTGACATGGGGGCAGATGTTGATTACTTAGTCCCTGATCGCTTTAAGTATGGCTATGGTTTGACACCTGCTATAGCAGATCTTGCGTTTGCCAACTTTACGCCTGATTTGTTGATTACGGTCGACAATGGTATTTCAAGTCATGATGGAGTTAAGCAAGCCCAAGATCATGGCATGCAAGTAATTATTACTGATCATCATCTCACAACCAAGCCAACGCCTATGGCTGAGGCAGTGGTGAATCCGAATCAACTCGGTTGTGAGTTTCCAAGTAAAGCTTTGGCAGGAGTAGGAGTTGCCTTTTATGTGTTGGCGAATTTATCTAGTCATCGTAAAAAAATGGGCAAGTCTTTTTCACAAATGATTAACTATTTGGATTTGGTAGCGCTTGGGACCTATGCCGATGTTGCCAGTTTGGACTATAACAACCGAATCTTAATCGACAGTGGTCTAAAGCGGATTCAACAAGGATTATGTCGCCCCGGGATTTCAGCCTTATTAGATATTGCAAAACGTGATCCTGCAGGACTGAAAGCGCAAGACTTAGGTTTTGTGATTGGACCGCGAATTAATGCGGCAGGGCGTATGGAAACCATGGACATTGGCATCGAATGTCTCTTGGCATCCGACTTGGCTACAGCATATCCTTTGGCTGAACAGCTGAATCAACTCAATGTTGAGCGTCGTCAGGTTGAAGGCAAGATTAAACAAGAAGCATTAAGTGCATTAGATCAAATTCAGCTAGATAAGGATGCAATACCTGCAGCGTTAATTATGTTTGAGCCACATTGGCATCAAGGCGTGATTGGAATTGTGGCAGGACGCTTAAAAGAGCAGTTCCATCGTCCGAGTATCGTTTTTGCCCGTGATGAAGATGGCATTCATATCAAAGGTTCAGCGCGTTCGATTGAGGGAATTCATATTCGGGATGCGATTGAGCGTGTGGCTGAGCAATATCCACATATTGTCAGTCACTTTGGTGGGCATGCTGCAGCTGCAGGTCTAACCATTAAAAAAGAACATTTTGCTGAGTTGAAGCAGGTATTTGAGCAGTTGATCGCCAGTCAAGATGAAAGTCTGTTTACTGCAACTTTATGGACGGATGGGGAGTTGCCAGCATCAGCTTTCCAAATTGAAACGGTGGACGTATTACAAAATTTAAGTCCTTGGGGGCAAAAGTTTCCTGCGCCTGTATTCGAGGGAGTTTTTAAAATTTTGGATTATCGCTGGCTTAAGGATGTGCACTTGAAACTGCGTGTAGCTTTAGAAAATGGTCAAGTGGTGGAGGCAATCGCCTTTAACGCAGCAGATAAATATCAGTTTGATCCGATGCTCAATGAAATTCGCTTGGTCTATGAGCTGGATAAAAATACCTTTAATGGCAATACCAGTTTACAAATGCGCATTTTACATATGCATCAATAAAAAACCGCTCATTAGAGCGGTTTTTAGCACTCAAAGATTAGAAGCGGTATGCACCACGTACAGCAAAGGTATTACCGTCATCTGCAAAACCAATTCGACCTTCGACACTTACTTGCTGATTGAAGAATTTTTTAGCATTTACACCAAATTCATCAAAAGATCCGCCGTTGAAATCTTGATTGAAATAGTCGACACCCACGCTGAGTGTTTTATCAATGTAATAATCGCCTCTTAAAGAGAACTCATCTAAATCACCAAATGCAGCACCAGCCTCTAAATTCACATCGTTTGCGCCAATTTGAGTGACATATTTTGCTCGAAGAGTAGGGTCAATACCATCATCGTTGTCATCATCCCAACCACGTAAACCAGCTGCGACCAATAAAGATGGTGCTAAGAAATAACCAGCTTCAATTTTATAGTTTGTGACATCATTATCAGGGGTGTTAGGTATTTTTTGAGTTTCCTGAGAAAGATTGGCATTTAGATAGAAATCAGTATTTGGAACAAAGTATTCAATTCCAACACCATAATTCCAGTATTCGACTACATCAAAGTCGTCATAAGATACTTTTGCATTCACGTTGCTCGAACGATTTAAAAATGCAGCTTCGTTCAATGGAGAGTTCTTGATTTGAACAGGATTAAAATAATATGTGCCATCAAGCGCAAAACCTGCAGAATTGCTACCATTATCAGGATCGATCAATTTGGCTGTAGCCCCAACTTCAGCTTGATACGCATGTGCAGTTCCTAAGCTTGCAATAAGTGCAGTCGCAAGTGTAATTTTTTTAAACATATATTGACTCTCTTTGTTATAGAAATATGACTGTTTTGTGACAGCTAGTTTCTATTGTAAGAACAAAAGGGGATGAGTCAATGTACATAAAATGACATTCCATCAGGTTTTTGCACAAAAAAAGCCCATCATTAAGATGGGCTTTTAAGAAACATTAAATCTTAATCAAGATATTAGAAGCGATATTTAGCAGCTAAACCGAATTTGTTGTAATCATTATTCGCAAGTTCACCAAAACCTACACGACCTTCTAAGCTGACTTGAGGTGTGAAGAATTTACGTGCGCTTACACCAAACTCGTTTGTATCTGCAGGACCAGTATCTTTACTATAGTAATCTACACCAACACTTAAAGTTTTATCGATGAAGTAATCAGCAGCTAGATTATATTCATCAAGGTCACCAAATGCAGCGCCAGCTTCTAAGTTGATATCTTTACCGTTAGACAATGTAGTTACATATTTAGCACGTAATGTTGGGTCAACACCATCATCATAGTCGTTATCGTAACCCTTAAGACCTGCTGCAATTAATAAGCCAGGTGCAGGCAAATAACCTACTTCAGCACCATAAACTGTCTCATCAAAATCAGGTCCAATATCAAATTTACGATCATCACGACCAACATTACCGCTTACATAAAAATCAGAATTAGGTACGAAGTATTCAACACCTACGCCGTATTGATGTCTTTCATCATCACCAACTTCGCTGTATTGGTATTTCGCATTTACATTACTTGCACGATCAAGGAATGCAGCTTCAGCTAGTGGAGCATTACGTGTTTGAACTGGTTGGAAATAATAAGTACCATCAACACCAAATGAACCACTTGTACTACCATTATCAGGATCGATAAGACCTGCAGAAGCACCTACTTCAGCTTGATATGCATTTGCAGTTCCAGTTACAGCTAAAGCAGAAAGAAGCGCAGACGCGATTGCTAATTTTTTCATGGATACTTCCCCTCAATAGAGTTAGTTGTTAATACATTTTTTGTTACAAGTTCAGTGTAGGGGAAAATCATGAAGGATCAATCAAGCAAAAGTAACAGTAATGTATCTTGTGTAATTTTTATGTAAAAATAAAACTTTAAATTATTGATTTTAAAAAATAAAAAATCATGTTAATTCATGTGAAAGATAAGGTGTTTTAGTCATTTTATGTTGCTTTTCAATATGAATTGTATGCAATTTGAACGAAAGTAGCAGTTTTGGCACTGCTACTTCCCCATGTTGAATGGAATTAGAATCGATATGTTCCGTTTATATTAAACTTATCTTCATCATCACTGAATCTTAAAATACTCCCAAGAGAGAGGTTATTATTGATAAAGTATTTGCCACGTAATTGGTATTCGTCTTTATGAATTTTACTAGTGCTATTCGTATCTCGCGTATAAGCACTACCTAGGCTTAAGCGTTGAGTTAAATAATAATCCCCACCAAATGTAATCGAATCAATATCATGTCCAAAGCTACCATCCAATTCTAAATTGAGATATTGACCATTTTGGCCTAATGGGGTGACATATTTGGCTTTTAAAGCAAAAGCATTTTCATCAAAGCCTTCACCTTTATAAGCATTAATACCTGCTGCTATCAGTAAATTTTGAATAGGAGTATAACCAACGAGAGCTCTATAGGTGGTTAGATCGAAACGCTGCTTAGCATGAGATGAACCGTTTAGTGAGCTTGAGCGTGACTCCACTTTATAATGTTGACGACCGACCTCACCTGTGAAGTACAGTTGATCAATATAATATTCTCCCCCTATTGAATAGCCGTGCAGCTCTTGTTTGCTTTGCGCAACTGTTTCATTTATATACAATTTATCGTCTTTAATATGCTGAAAACTATATTTCGCTGAAACGCGATTATGGTGGCCAAGAAATGCAGCCTCATTAAGTGGTTTATTTTCAGTATCAACTGCTTTGAAGTAATAAGTACCTTCTGTTTCAAATACACCGTGATAATCAACCTTGAGACTATCATGGTCAAAATAGGTATATCCAGCATCAATTTGAGCTTGGTAGGCCATGGCTGAAATTGTCAAAGGGAGGATGGCCAAAGCCAAATAGGTTTTGTTCATTTTCATAAGTCTCTGCTTATTGTTGTAAAAATAAAGTAAGTATTTTTTAATAATTAAATGTAATGTTAATAATAACTAAACAATTGTCAAGAGAATATTGAATAAAAAAGCAAACTCTCAAGTTTTACTTGGCTGTGTTAAAATATTGGCAATTTTGATATAGACATATTTAGGATCTACACCGTGGAAATTAATCCTTATCTTCTCCAGCTAAAAGACTTGAGCGAACGTGGTCAAACACTACGGGGGTATCTTTGACTACGATCTAAAGAAAGAGCGTTTAGAGGAGGTTCTCCGCGAACTTGAAGATCCAGCAATTTGGAATGATCAAAATCGTGCCCAAGCGATGGCGAAAGAAAAAGGTGAGCTCGAAAACGTTTTAAATGTTTTAGATGGTTTAGCAACACAACTTGATGATGCACAAGCGATGCTTGATCTTGCTGTAGAAGCGGATGAAGAAGAAATGCTTGCAGATGTTCAAGCAGAACTTGATTCAGCTGAGGCTGAACTGGCTAAACTTGAATTCAGACGTATGTTTAGTAATCCAATGGATCCAAATCCTTGCTATGTCGAAATTCAAGCGGGGTCAGGTGGTACTGAAGCTCAAGATTGGGCATCTATGCTATTACGTATGTACTTACGTTGGATTGAGCGTCATGGCTTTAAAGCTGAGTTAATGGAAGAATCTGACGGTGATGTGGCTGGGATTAAATCGGCAACAATTCGTGTAGAAGGCGAATATGCTTATGGTTGGTTACGTACTGAATCAGGTGTACATCGCTTAGTTCGTAAATCACCTTTTGACTCAGGCAACCGTCGTCACACTTCATTCTCAGCGGTTTTTGTGTCTCCAGAAATTGATGACAACATTGAAATTGAGATCAATCCAGCAGATGTCCGTACGGATACATACCGCGCTTCAGGTGCAGGTGGTCAGCACATTAACAAAACAGATTCTGCCGTGCGTTTAACCCATGCACCAACTGGAATTGTGGTGGCTTGTCAGAACCAGCGTTCACAACACGCTAACCGTGATCATGCTTGGAAACAGCTTCGTGCTAAATTGTACGAATTGGAAATGAATAAGCGTAATGAAGCAGCTCAAGCACTAGAAGATTCTAAATCGGATATTGGGTGGGGGAGCCAAATTCGATCTTATGTGTTGGATGATTCACGTATTAAGGACTTACGTACTGGCGTTGAAAATTCAAATACGGGTGCCGTGTTAGATGGTGATCTTGATAAATTTATTGAAGCTAGTTTGAAACAAGGGCTTTAATATTTTTTTAAAAAAAGGCAGGGCAAAAGCCCTGCCTTTTTCGTTCTAGCACGAAGCTTGCTAGATTAAATCAGTTCAATGTTAGAATCAGAATTATTCGGCACAGTCATTCATAAACTCGATTTGTTAAATATCGTAATAATTCGATATTAATATCTATAAAAATCGATATAATGAGTTCAGCACAGTGCAGATCATTAACTTGAGTGAAATGAGATGGATACTGAAGCAATTTTTAAAGCCTTATCGAACCCGATACGCCGCCAAATTTTACAATGTTTAAAAGATCCAGAGCGCTTTATTCCACAAGATGAGTGCGTGCAAGATTTTAGTCGTGGCGTATGTGCAGGACAGATTGAAAAAATTGCAGATGTATCTCAGTCAACCATGTCTAATCATTTATCTGTTTTACAACAAGCAGGTTTGGTTCATGTTACTAAGCATGGTCAATGGTCTTATTTTTCTCGTAATGAAGCACTGATAAAAAGTTTTGCAGAACACCTTCAACAATCACTCTAACGATAATGAGTGAAGAGGATAGATGAATGACTGATTTTAGTAGCACAGTAATCTTTGGTGAATTAAAGCTCAAAAATCGCGTGGTTATGGCACCTTTAACGCGTAGTCGTGCGACAGATGATCGTGTACCAACAGAAATGATGGCTGAGTATTATGCGCAACGTGCAAGTAGTGGATTAATTATCTCAGAAGCGACCGTAATTTCTGAGGAGGCGAATGGCTATTTAAATACGCCAGGATTATTTACTGATGCTCAAGTAGAAGGGTGGAAGAAAGTAACCCAAGCTGTTCATGATAAAGATGGCTTAATTGTCGCTCAGCTTTGGCATGTTGGACGTGTGTCACATCCAGATTTACTGAAGGGTGATATCCCCGTTTCGGCGAGTGCTGTTCAACAAGCCGGACATGTCAGTTTGTTGCGTCCGAAACGTCCTTATGTCTTGCCACGTCCATTAGAAATTTCTGAAATTCACGCGATTACAGCGCAATATAAACAAGCAGCAATTCGTGCTAAAGAGGCAGGATTTGATGGTGTGGAATTGCATGCGGCGAATGGTTATTTAATTGATCAATTCTTGCAATCGAAAACCAATCAGCGTGAAGATGAATATGGCGGCTCGGTGGAAAATCGTGCGCGTTTCTTGTTAGAAGTCGTAGATGAGCTAATTGAAGTTTGGGGTGCTGGTCGAGTAGGTGTACATTTAGCTCCTCGTGGTGATGAACACGATATGGGTGATGATGATCCACGTGAAACTTTCGGTTATGTGTTAGAGCAACTCGGCCAAAGAAAAATTGCATTTTTCTTTACTCGTGAATATTTGGCAGAAGACAGTATTAGTCAAGAATTGAAAGCGCGTGGACAAGGTATTCCTTTTATTGCCAATATGCGTTTAAGTCGAGAGGATGCTTTACAACTTCTCACTTCAGGTCAAGCTGATGCAGTGTCTTTTGGGAAAGACTATATTGCCAATCCTGATTTATATGAGCGTTTGGTACAGAATGCTCCTTTGAATGAATTAAAGTTAGAAAATATGATCGGGACGAATGTGGCTGAAGGCTATATCGATTATCCTTTTTTACAAGGAAATTGAAATTTAAGATAAGTATTTGAACCGAAAAAATTCGCAGGGTATGATCTCAACTTCGTGGTCATGCCCTATTTTTTTAAGAAAGCTCGAGGTCTTACGTTTTGACAACTCCATTTTGGTATAACGCAGCATTGGCTTTATTAAAGCCAATTTATAAATGGCGTATAAAAAAGCGAGCAGACAATATTGAGCAATTTCATCAAGAGTGCTTAGAGCGCTTCGGTCCGTTTCAATCTCCAAAAAATCTTAATGCGATATGGTTTCATGTGGTTTCAGTTGGAGAAACCAATGCTGCACAACCTCTGATAGAACATTATTTAAAACTTGGATATGCTGTGTTGGTTACGAATACCACCAAAACAGGTCAGGCACGAGCTAAATCCTTATTTGCAAAAGCACCATATGTAGATCTTTTTCAAGCAGTATATTTACCTGCGGATCAAAAAAAATTAGTCAGTGCTTTTATTAAAAAATATCAACCCAAAATGTTGGTTTTGGTTGAAACAGAACTGTGGCCCAATTTAATTAATGAGGCGAAAATTAATAAAATACCCACTTTTTTGGTGAACGCACGCTTATCTGAAAAATCAGCGAAAGGATATGCCAAAGTACCAAGTATTACTCAGCCTATGCTCAGCGGTCTGACTCAACTTTTGGCCCAAGATGAAGATTCACTGAATCGATTTAGGGCTTTAGGTGCTGCTACAGCGCATAGTCAAACAGTGGGCAGTATTAAGTTTGATATTCATGCGCCCGAAGAAATGTTATTGAAAGCGCAACAAATTCATCAAGATTGGGATTTGCAAGCACGCCAAATTATTACGATTGCAAGCACACATCATCCTGAAGAGAAAAATCTGTTATCCAAGTTTAAAGACTACTTAAATGATCATCCTGGCGTCTTGCTGATTATTGTGCCGCGTCATCCAGAACGTTTTGATGAAGTTGCACAAGCCATTCAAAGTCATGAGTTAAAAATGCATCGACGTAGTTTAGGTGAAATCATTGAGGCTGATACACAAGTTTATCTTGCTGATAGTATGGGTGAAATGTGGATTTGGTATGCATTGAGCCAAGCAAGTTTTGTGGGTGGATCATTAAATGAACCTGGTGGTGGGCATAATATCTTAGAGCCAATATCACTCAATGTCCCGACTGTGATTGGACCGAACTACTTTAACTTTCAAACCATTGTCGATGAATTTGTGGAAGAAAAAGGGATTCTAATCGGTCAAACTACGGAAGAGGTGGTGAATCATCTTATTCAGTGCTTATCTCAGGATGAAACGATTTTAGCAGTACAAAATCAGGCTCAAAAGATCATGCAACGGAATACAGGGTCGTTGCAAAAACATATTCATGTTCTGAATCAATATCTTTAGTTTTTTAAGTATATGAATATTGTATTGCTTGATCCTGCATCAGCACAGGATGACCTCTGGAAGATTCAATCAGCACGCCAAATTGATCATTTGAAGCATCAACTTGATATTAAAATTGGAGATACTTTAAAGGTTGGTATTAGAGGTGCTGGTCGATATACAGCTGAGGTCATAGAAATTTCTGAAAGGAAAATCTTAATTCAGCCAATTTATGAAGAGCCTGTACCGAAGAAATTACCTGTAACGTTAATCGTTGCTATGCCTAGACCGAAAGTATTGAGACGATTGATTCAAGATGCTGTAACTTTAGGCGTAGAAAAAATCATTTTACTGCACAGCTATCGGGTCGATAAAAGCTATTGGCAAACACCATTTTTACAGCAAATTGATCACTATGTTCAACTGGGCTTAGAACAAGCGGGTGATACATTTCCACCTGAAATCGAAATATATAAACGCTTTAAACCTTTTGTAGAAGACGTTCTTCCTCAAATGATTTCTGTTGAACGACCAGCTTATGTAGCACATCCTTATGCAACCCACAGTATGCCTCATGCGATTGAGCACCCGTGTACGATATTGATTGGGCCTGAAGGTGGTTACATTCCTTATGAGATTGATTTACTCAAAAAAAACGGCTGCCAAGCTGTCAGCTTAGGCAACCGAATTATCCGTACTGAAACGGTGATTCCTTATGTGTTAGGTCGTCTGTTTAGCACGTGGTGACTCATCTTCTTGTGAAGAATCTCCGCGATAGACTTTAACCTCTTGAACTGGATATGGAATCGAAATTTCATGTTCAGCAAAAGCTTGAATCACTTTTTCTTGAACTAAACTGATAGATGTAGATGTCGCAGTTTCACCCGTATTCACCCACCAACGTACAGTGAGGTTGATTGAGAAATCAGCTAAGGCAGAGACATTCACGCTAAATCCAGGTTGACTGAGGATTTGTTGATCCCGGTCTAAAATACTCAAAATAATATCTTTCGCTTTTTGAACATCATCTTCGTAACCAATACCGACCACGAATTCACAACGACGACGTGGATATGCCGTATTAACAGTAACTGCATTGGTATAAACCGTTGCATTGGGAATGACGATACGACGACCATCAGGTGAACGTAAGTAGGTTGCACGAATTTGAATATCTTCAACGGTCCCTTCTAAACCATTCACAATGATATCGTCGCCAATTTTGAAGGGTTCACCGAGTAGAATTAAGATACCAGAGAGCAGGTTTTGAAAAATATCTTTAAATGCAAAACCAATTGCGACAGATCCGATCCCCAGTGCACTCATCAGCTGTCCAGGTGTAAACCCTGGAATTGCAATAACCATCGCGATTAAGAAACCAAAGAAAATAATAAAAGAGCTACCGACGCGGTTGAGGACGAGCACTAAATTTTGTTTGGTATATGAACGCTCTGAAAGTGCTTTTCTGACAAATAATTTGAACAGCTTAGACAACAACCAAAATAAGGTAAATACAATCAAAGCAATACAGATATAAGGGATTCGTTCCCAAAAGCCATCCATGATTTTATCAATGGTGGTATACGCATCATTGTATTTCGCAGTATGTGCAATGACGGTTTGAGCCGTTTTCTCACTTGCATCTTGTAGAAGTTGAGTCGTACCTTGAGCCACCTGACTCAAAGAATTTTGTTGTTCAGCCACGAGTGTTCCAAATGTATTGAATGTTTACATTTTGCCTGAAAATAGAGTGAATAAAAATCACGTTCTCAAGTTTTATCGTCATTTTTATTCATTGAATAAACTGAAAATAACAAAAAAAATTGTATGTTTTTATAAACATTCAGCACCTTGTCCAACAAAAAAATCGAAATGGTATTTATTGATAAAAAAATGGAGTTTTTTGACAACGACAGATTTTACTTGCTTAGAAATGATGATCAGCAATGATTCGGATCATTGATTGTTAGATATTTTAGGTTGTTCAATTGGCAAGAAGATACGGATAACTTTTGAAATAAATGAATGCTCAGTCTACGACCAAAGCATGATTGTTTGAAATTTTAAAGTATAGTCATACTCAAGATATAAGACAAAAAATGATCAGTATGATCAAGACAACTCTCGAGATGAGAAACATAAATCAAGGATGCGAATTATGAATGAAATATATCCTGTACCCGAAGTTTTTAAAAAAACTGCACGAACCAATGAAGAGCAATATTTCGAGCGGTATAAAGCATCTATTGAAAACCCCGAAGCGTTTTGGACCGAAGCAGCCAAGAAACTAGACTGGATTAAGCCTTTTACACAAGTCAAAAATACCAACTTTGATAAAGAGAATTACAAAGTTGAATGGTTTGCAGATGGCCAATTAAATGTCAGTGAAAACTGTCTCGATCGACATTTAAAAGAACACCCGCATAAACCTGCGATTATTTGGGAAGGTGATCATCCATCACGCCATAAAATTATTTCATTTGAAGAATTACACGATGAAGTTTGTCGTTTTGCCAATGTCCTCAAGAAGCATGGCGTGACTAAAGGCGACCGTGTTGTTCTATATATGCCAATGGTCCCTGAAGCAGCCATTGCGATGTTGGCATGTACGCGTATTGGTGCGGTACATTGTGTGGTGTTTGGAGGTTTTTCACCAGATTCTTTAGCAAGTCGTATTGATGATAGCCAAGCAAAAGTCATCATTACAGCAGACTCGGGCATGCGTGGTGGAAAGCCAATTCCACTGAAAGAAAACGTTGATGCAGCGATGGAGCTTGATGGGACGAGTTCTGTACAAAATGTCATTGTGGTACATCGTACTGGTAACCCAATCACGATGCATGAAGGGCGTGACCTGTGGTATCACATGGAAATCATGACAGTCACAGATATCTGTCCACCTGAACCAATGAATTCAGAGGATCCGTTGTTTATTTTATATACTTCAGGCTCAACGGGTAAACCTAAAGGTGTGCTACATACTACAGGCGGTTATCTGACTTACGCGAACTTTACCTTTAGGGAAGTATTTGATTTAAAACAAGACGATATTTTCTGGTGTACCGCTGACGTCGGTTGGATTACTGGTCATTCTTATGTGTTGTATGGTCCGCTTTCAAATGGGACGACAACATTGATGTTTGAGGGTGTTCCACAATACCCAACTTGGGCACGCACAGGACATATTGTAGATAAGCACAACGTCACAATTTTATATACGGCACCAACGGCGATCCGAGCGATGATGCGTGAAGGTGATGCATTTATCCGTGAAAGTGACCGTAGTAGCTTACGCTTGTTGGGCTCCGTCGGTGAGCCAATTAATCCTGAAGCTTGGAACTGGTACTACACCGTAGTTGGTGAAAGTCGTTGTCCAATTGTAGATACATGGTGGCAAACTGAAACAGGTGGCTTCATGATTTCGCCTTTACCGGGAGCAACTGCACTTAAACCTGGTTCTGCAACACGCCCATTCTTTGGTGTACAACCTGCTTTGGTTGATGCTGATGGTAAAGAGCTAGAAGGAGAGGCTGAAGGTAATTTGGTGATCAAAGATTCTTGGCCAGGACAAATGCGCACCATTTGGGGTGATCCAGATCGTTTTATCGAGGCATATTTCTCAACTTATCCAGGGAATTATTTCACGGGAGATGGTGCACGCCGTGATAAAGATGGTTATTACTGGATTACGGGGCGAGTGGATGATGTTCTGAACGTTTCGGGACACCGCTTGGGGACTGCAGAGATTGAAAGTGCATTGGTTGCACATGAACATGTTGCAGAAGCAGCCGTTGTGGGTATGCCACATGACATCAAAGGTCAAGGGATTGCAGCCTATGTAACTTTACAGGCAGATACGCCAGAGTCAGAAGAACTCAGGAAAGAGCTAGTAGGTTGGGTAAGAAAAGTTTTAGGACCTGTGGCTACACCAGATGCAATTTATTGGGCGCCAGCATTACCCAAAACACGTTCAGGCAAGATTATGCGCCGAATTTTGAGAAAAATTGCCGCTAATGAGCTAGATAGTTTGGGCGATACCTCAACTTTGGCAGATCCACAGGTCGTGGATCAATTAATTGCTGAAGTGAAATCACAGCAGTAATCCCGATTAAACAGACGAAGTCATGTTTTAAATACCGTTAGTTCAACTAGCGGTATTTTTAGTTCAGTGATAAGAAAAGCAGGCATTGTGATAAGTCAAATCATGTTGATCTGCTAAGCTTATCAGCAGATGCGATACGGAATATAACAATGAATTCTCCCCTAAATTTTAATCCTGAAACGCCACTTGAGACTGCGCAAATACTTGCATCTGAGTTTGCGAAAACCGCAGCAGAACGAGATAAACAAGGTGGAAATCCAAAGGCTCAGCGAGATCTAATTCGACAAAGTGGTTTGTTGTCTTTATCTATTCCAAAAGAATTTGGTGGGCAAGGTGCAACTTGGAGCACGATTTTTAAAACTATTCAAACCATTGCTCAAGTTGATAGTTCACTTGCGCACGTATATGGCTTTCATCATTTGCTTATTGCGACGGTACAACTTTTTGCACAGCCAGCTCAATATGGAAATTGGTTTAGACAAACCGCCAAACACAACTTATTTTGGGGAAATACGTTAAATCCATTAGATCGTAGAACAACCGCGAAACAAGTTTCTGATGAAGAATTTATCTTCCATGGTGATAAAAGTTTTTGTTCTGGATCAATTGATTCAGATATCCTGCTCTGTTCGGGATTTAATGAAGATGGAAAGTTACTGATTGGCGTGATTCCAACAGCACGAGAGGGCGTGAGCTTTCTTGGGGATTGGAATAATATGGGGCAACGTCAAACGGATAGTGGTACCAGTCATTTTGAACAGGTCAAAATTCGCAAGGATGAATTACTCCTCAATCCCGGTCCTTTAAGTACACCTTATTCAAGTTTGAGACCGCTAATTGCTCAACTGATTTTCGTGCATTTATTTTTAGGTGTTGCTGAGGGAGCGTTCAATGTTGCGAAAGAGACAGTTCAAACACAAAAAGCTTGGTCGAAATCACTGGTTGAACAAGCGGTGAATGATCCATTTACCCAGAAGCATTTCGCCGAATTTTATGTGCAACTTGAAGGTGTGCGCTTGCTCGCGGAAAAAGCGATCAATACATTACAAAAGGCGTGGGATCAAGGGGAAACATTAACTGCGGAGCAACGTGGTGAAGCCTCAATTGCAATCGCCACCGCCAAAATCGCAGCGACTCATACTTCACTTTATGTAACACAAAATATTTTTCAAGTGATGGGCGCGCGCGCGACTACTGCAAAACTGAATTTAGATCGATTCTGGCGTAATGTACGAACCCAAACCTTGCATGATCCAATTGATTATAAATATCAGGAAGTCGGAGAGTGGGTGTTAACTGGAAAATTTCCGGATCCGAGTTTCTACTCTTAGATCCAATTGATTATGAAAAAAGCCTCTATCGTAGAGGCTTTTATTTATTTTTGATGAATATTTTCTAAAGTATCGACAAGCGTACGTGTCATCTGATCAATTTCGTAATTGACTTGATCGCCGACTTGAACATATTTCCATGTGGTTAAGCGTAAAGTTTCTGGAATAAGATCGATTGAGATTTGATTGTTTGCACGATCAACCCGATTGACTGTCAAACTGCAGCCATTTAAACCGATAAAGCCCTTTAAGAAGAAATATTTGATATTGCCATTTGGAATTTCAAGGTCGATATGAAACGTTTCACCATTTTTGGTTAAATGCTTTACGGTTGCAGTGCCTTCAATATGACCATATAAATTATGCCCACCATTCTCAGCACCTACTTTAGCGGAGCGTTCAATGTTGACCTCATCACCGACGTTGAGTTGACCTAAAGTGGTTAATTCAAGTGTCAGATTTGAAACATCAAAATGCACTTGACCAGCGATCAGATCAATTTGTGTAGCGGTTAAGCAAACACCATTAATCGCAACACTGGCGCCGATAAATACATCATGAAAAAGGTTGAGCGCATTAGAAATAACAAAAGTCCGATATCCCTCTTTATGCTGTATATCTAATACTTTTTCTAACCCTTGCACGATACCTGTATACATAATAAACCTTTGCCTAAAAATAAATCTTAATTGCTTTTAATCCTAACTGAGATCGTAGCGATGATCATCTTACGCAGATCAATTGGTTCTAGGTAAAAAGAAGGTCAATAAACCCAGTAGTGGTAAGTATGAGCTAAAGTGAAATACCCAACGAATACCTTGATGATCTGCCACATAGCCCAAAGCTGCTGCCGCGATACCGCTGATCCCAAACATCAAACCAAACATCAAACCAGAGACCATGCCGACACGACCTGGCATCGCTTCTTGTGCATATACAACCATTGCTGAAAATGCGGAAGACATAATCAATCCAGCAAGAATCGCAAAGATACACGTCCACATCAAATTCACATGTGGCATGAGTAATGCAAAGGGTGCCATGCCAATGAAGGAAATCCAAATGACAGCTTTACGACCTATTTTGTCACCGATAGGGCCGCCAGCAAAAGTACCGATTGCTACTGCGGCTAAAAAAGCAAATAAATAAAGCTGAGCCTGT
Organism: Acinetobacter sp. ANC_7682; assembly: GCF_056779795.1. NCBI lineage: Bacteria > Pseudomonadati > Pseudomonadota > Gammaproteobacteria > Moraxellales > Moraxellaceae > Acinetobacter > Acinetobacter sp. ANC_7682. The sequence goes on from NZ_JBWYIQ010000013.1 coordinate 39,592, forward strand.
TGAATACTGACCTGAAACTTTTCGATCAAATAGAAGGTATAGTAATTTCCAATACTTGCAATGTACGTGAATTTTGCAAACATTAACGCACAGATAATCACAATTCCCTGTACAAGTTTAGAACCTTTCAACGGTGTTGATTGCTTTGCTTTTACTGCTGAAGCAGCTTGAACACCATATTGAATGGTCCATCGACTGATTCTGTAAAGCAGATAAATAGCAAAAATGGCAAATATCATGAGCCAAGCAACTGAGGCTTGACCGTTCGGTACAATGATTGCTGCGGCCAACAGTGGCCCAACGGCAGAGCCGCTATTACCACCCACTTGAAAAGCGGATTGAGCAGTTCCGAAGCGACCACCTGATGCTGTTCTCGCTACTCGTGAGGCTTCCGGGTGAAAGGCAGATGAGCCCACACCGATGAGTGCTGCTGAAATCAGTAAGATTGGAAAAGTCCATGCAAATGCCAGCAGAACGATACCTAGCAGTGTAACGCACATACCCAAAGGGAGGAGGTAGGGCTTAGGATGCTTATCAGTGTAGAGTCCAACCCAAGGTTGCAGAATAGATGCAGTCATTTGATAGACCAAAGAAATAATCCCGATTTGGGTAAAGCTTAAGTCAAAATTGAGTTTCAGCATGGGATAAATGGCAGGTAAGCAAGACTGGATCAGATCATGTAATCCATGCGCTAATGCAATAGCGAAAATAATATGAACCGCCATTTTATTTGCTGAAATACTAGAGGAATTATTTGAATGTTCTATTGATTGAATTGAACCCATAAGGCTGTGCTGTCTTCATTTTTGAGGTGATTATAACCTTGTAACAGCGGAACAATGTACGATTTATTCAATTTTCGATGTACTGTTGCTGATCAGATTATATGGACTATCCAATAAAAAGCCCCCAAGCCGAGCCTTGGGGGTTAAGTTGCTACTGCATGACGCTATTATTATAGTTATCAGGGTCAAAACAAGATTGAACAAAGCGCTGATTTCATTCAGATCGTTGTTGAATAATCGAAGACAAATTAAGCTGATTTAGCGGTGATGTGTTGTTGCTGTTCAGCTTCGAGTTTTCGAACTAAAGGCAGTACTTTTTCACCAAAATATTCAACTTCTTCAATAAAATGTAAGAAGCCAGATAAGATCAGATCCACACCAACTGATTTTAATTCGACGATACGTTCAGCAATTTGTTGCGGTGTACCGATGAGATTTGTTCTGAACCCGTCGTTGTATTGGACAAGATCTTCAAATGTTGATTTTGCCCAGTTACCCTCACCTTCTTGAGTTGCGGCACCTGCTTCACGAGTTGCATCACCAAAAGCATTGACTGCTTCTACATTTGCATTGTCAATGATTTCTTGAAGTACAGCTTTTGCTTCCTCTTCAGTATCACGAGCAATGATAAAGGCATTCACCCCAATTTTGACTTGATGGTGATTCAGCTTGGCTTTTTCACGGATGTCATCAATCTGCTTTTTAATTTCAGCAGGCGTGTTTCCATTGGTGAAATACCAATCAGAAACACGAGATGCCATATCACGTGCGGCACGCGAGCTACCCCCTTGGAAAATTTCAATATGTGGGCTTTGAACAGGTTTTGGCTTCAAGGTGTAGTCTTTAAATTGATAATATTTTCCATCAAAACTAAAGTTATCCTGCGTCCAAATGCCTTTTAAGCTACGAATAAACTCCTCTGAACGTGCATATCGTTGATCGTGTTCAGGCCATTCTTCACCGATGGCATCAAATTCACCACGGAACCATCCGCTCACAACATTAATAGCGATACGACCATTGGTTAAATGATCAATTGTCGCGAGCTGTTTAGCCGCCAGCGCGGGTTTCCAAGGGCCTGGTAAAATTGCTGCGATTACACGTAACTTTTCAGTTTTTGCCAATAAGCCATGACTAAAGCTTACAGATTCATGCTGATTCTCCGCACCGTATCCTGCCGTGAATCGAATCTGTGTCAAAGCATATTCAAATCCACTTTTTTCAGCAGCTTGTGCGAGTCGAACATTGTAGTCGTAGCTCCAGTCTGTTCGTTGTTCAACATTACTGACGACAAGACCACCGCTGACATTTGGAACCCAATAGGCAAATTTAATCGCTTGTTTTTCTGCATTAGACATGGCTTATACCCTCATTGATTTAATTATATTTATGCCACTTCGATTTTTGGGGCAGCATTATTCTTGTGATGCAAGCGTGACTCTGCTGCATCTAAACTTGGTACTGCTGCTGAAGGCAATACTTCTTCTTGTTCGATTTGTTTGTTAATGCCCAAATTCTGATTGGCTTGTTGGGTTTTATCTTTAACGACTTCAGCACGTTTACCTTTGGCTGGTGCCCACTCTAAAATTGGTAAAGCACGAGCAATGGCTAAGGTAATGCGCGCACGTAATAGTTCACTGTGAATGGTGTATTCAGGCGTAAAATCACGATCAGTTGCATAAACGCCAATTGGCAAAGTCTGTGCTTGGAAGAAGCTAAATAAAGGACGCAATTGATGCTCAAGTACCAAGGCATGGCGATCACTGCCCCCTGATGCAGCAAGTAATACAGGAACATCTACCAGCGCAGTTTGTTCTACAAAGTCAAAGAAATGTTTAAATAAACCTGTGAAAGATGCGCGATATACGGGAGTTCCCACAATCAATGCATCCGCTGCTTCAACAGCAGCAAGATCATCTTGAACACGTTGCGGCAGCTGATTGCGATAAATGGCACCACCTAATAAATGGCCGATTTCACTAAATTTAATAAAATGCACATTAATTGGTGTTGCTTCACCTAACTCATCTAAAATCGCTTGAACAAGCGCTTCAGTTTTTGAAGGATTATTTAAACCGCCAGAGACAGCGACGATATTTAAGGGTTTTTGTTGAGCAGTAGACATAGTACAAACCTAAAAATTTAAAATTAATCTCGGATGCACTATTTATGTGGATTAATGCTTATTCTGTAAAATAAGCAAAATAATAATAAATATCATTTTTGCGTATATAGCGGGAATTTAATCTTCTTGAGATATAAATTAGTGATAAATAACTGAATAAACTTATATTTATGATTATGAATAAGCTATTTCAGTATTTGAATAAATTTTATATTTAAAAGTGATGTGCTTATCGAATTTTCAAAATTACATAAAAAAATCGCGTTTGTAAGATTTAGCCCGACATTTTCTGCAAAAATTCGTTAATATTTATATATCCTTAACAGCTATAGCACAGTTAGTATATTGATTGTGTTTGAGATCTCTCGCCTCGCTTATGAATATTTTAATCGTTGATGATCATCCACTGTTTCGTCATGCTTTAATTCAAGCAGTTCGTTACAGCTTACCGCAAGCCCAAATCCATGAAACAGCTGCTGTTAATGAATTTTATGAACGTTTAGAAAAAGGTCCTGAACCAGATTTAGTACTTTTAGATTTGAATCTTCCAGGTGCATCAGGCTTCTCAGCGTTGGTGCATGTGCGTGCACAGTATCCATCGTTACCAATTATTGTCGTATCGGCGCATGAAGAAGTTTCAATTATTCAACGCTCGATTGCACATGGTGCAATGGGCTATATTCCAAAATCAGCGCATCCAAGTCACATTGGTGAAGCGATTCGTCAGGTATTAGAAGGGGATATGTGGTTACCGCCAAATCTGCCTGCGAATTTAAACTTTGATCCACGTGCTGCAGATGAAACAGCTTTAGCAGAACGTATTCAATCTCTAACACCACAACAATTCCGAGTGTTAATGATGGTTGCGGAAGGTTTGTTGAATAAACAGATCGCATACGAACTTGATGTTTCTGAAGCAACGATTAAAGCGCATGTGACCGCGATTTTCCGTAAATTAGGCGTTCAAAATCGTACTCAGGCTGTATTAGCGATTAATGCATTAAACATCGAAGAAAAACGTGTTTAATTGATTCTTAGATTTGAAAAAAAGACCTAATCAAAGGTCTTTTTTTCGATATGTATCTATTTTAGGCTAAACAGTCCTGTTTAGGTGTCAACTCATTACAATATAGAGGATTGAGTGCACATTGAAGTTCATCAATTTGATCTTGTGTTACATAGCCCTTGCGTTTTAAATATTCTGCAACGCGATCATCTCTAAGACTTAAAAAAGCGGCATCATAAACTTTCAGATCAACAAAGAGTGCAGCCGTTTCAAGTCCATTAAAACGATCTAAAAACACCTCATTGCCATACATGAGAAAAATATGATCGAAATCTGCATATGCATCGATGCCTAATTGTTCTGCGAGTGCAAGCGGCGGTGTTTTGATAAAGAGTAAATCTGAAATTTCATCAAACTGCGTGGTATCAAGCGTATTTTCACCAGTTTTCACTTTACCAAGCCAAGCTTTAAAGACCAAAACGGCACCACCACGCAACAACATACTCCACACTTGATGACGCGTATGTTCATCTAAATCTCGGCATTCTGATGCTAAACGTTGAATAAGTTGATTTTCTTGTTGTGCCAATTTATCAAATAAACCTAAGCCTTGAGGGTGATAAGCTGCTGGTGTAAATACATCAAATTTTAATTGTTCAAAAACCTGTAAAGCCAAAGGTACTGCAGTTTGGTAAATCTGTTCCAAGGCACGTACATGTACATTTTTTAAGGATGTAGATGGAAAAATTTCTTGCCACTTGATTTCAGGCAAAATTGCATTGGCACCATATTGGCGATGAAATTCGTGATTACGATCTAAACCATGTGGCATAGCTTCTGAAATGTTCATTGCAAGACTCCATTTGATACTTTTATTCTCGAGAAAATTTGAGGCACTTTGATTGCTTTAATCGAAAGAAGATGTGCTGATGACTAGATTTAGAATTATGTTGATTGCAATAAGAATAAGACTAAAGTATTAATTTTTATTTGATGAGTAAATTTGTCATCTAAAAACATGATGTTAGTAAACTTGTAACTATTTGTTTTAAATGATATTTCAACTTTTGATGTGTTTTGCCATAGAAAATCGGACTTTGATTTTTTTGGTCAATTGCCAACGCTCTCTTTAGCTTTATTTTGTTCTCTTTTGCCACCTCTAAAGCTAAGGTCTGCCAATCATTGTAAAGTATGGTGTGAATATGTATAAAAATCACCCAGCTCCTCTTGGAAAAACTGGGTGATGAATGTATCAAAATATGACTATTTCGAATCTTATTTTGAAATTTTTAAACCTGATAACCATGAACGTAGAGAGGCAGGTTTGAGAGGTTTTTTCAATAGGACAATATTCAGCTCTTTGAGTCTTTGCGGAAGCTCAGGATCTGAATCAGCTGTAATCAATGCCACAGGTACATTTTCTTGACGATGGTCTACAATAAAATCTAATCCTATTTTATTTGAATTCAGGTGTTGATCGACCAACCAAACTTGAATGTTCTCTTGTTGAATAATCTCAAGTGCTTGTTCAGGTTCTGTGGCTTTAAACACTTGATAACCCCATTTAGTAAGCAGAGTTGCCATGCCTTCTAAAATAGTTTCATCATTGTCTAAACATAAAATTTTATACGCTGCAGATTTTAATGGTGTGGCTTGAACTGGTGCGGTCACAACCTTTGGTGCATCGATGAGTGGGACTTCAATCATAAAACATGAACCCTTACCCAACTCGGAATACACATGCACAGGATAACCCAACATACTGGTCATTCTCTGAACGATAGCGAGTCCAAGACCTAAACCTTGTTCACCCCATGGCGAGGTATGTCCGCAACGTTCAAACTCTTGGAAGAGTTTAATACGTTGTTGTTCAGCAATCCCTGGACCAGTATCCCAAACACCAATACGAATATGGTTTGCTTTTTCTGCTGAACGTAACACCCCAACAATTACACGACCTTTTGCTGTGTATCTTAGGGCATTACTGACAAAGTTTTGAATAATACGGCGAATCCATTGAGGATCTGTATCAATCCAGAACTTCACGTCATGCACTCGGAAGGAGATCGCTCGTTGTGCTGCAATTGATTTAAATTGTAGTTCTAAGTCACTCAATAGGTCATGTAATGGATAGGCTTGTCGTTTAGGTTGTATTGTTCCACCTTCTAAACGTGCAATGTCTAATAATGCAGAAAGCATACTCTCTGCACCATGTAAGGCACGGTCGAGTTGCTGTAGCGTTTTAGCATCTTCTTCATTTTGAATGCTTTGTTCTAATGCCGTACTGAATAACCGTGCAGCGTGCATAGGTTGAAGTAAATCATGACTTGCTGCAGCAATGAATCGACTTTTTGACATATTGGCTTTGTCAGCTTGTTCACGTGCCAATTGTTGTTCTGCCAAGGCATTGGCAAGTTGTTGAGTACGATCTTGAACGCGTCCTTCAAGTAGTGCTTCAGTTTCTCGGAATGCCGTGATATCAGCAAATGTCGTCACGAAGCCACCGCCTTCGATTGGATTTCCTCGCATTTGGATAACACGACCATCTTTACGAATACGTTCAAACTCATGAGCGCTACCTACTTTCATCCAATGAATACGTTTACGCACGTGCTCTTCAACGGAACCAGGTCCACATTCACCGCGCTCTGCGTTGTATCGGATCAAATCTGCAATCGGGCAGCCCACATATACCAAATCTTTTGGATAATCGAATAAAACGAGATATTGATTATTCCATGCGACTAAACACATGTTTTCATCGACAACACTTACCCCTTGGGTCATGTGGTCGATCATGGTCATAATTAGATTTTGGTTAAAGCGTTGCCATTGTGATGCTTGGTCTAGAATATTAGCGACCTGTCCAAGTGCTAATCCATTGTTAACCATGGCTGTAGTGAGTAGGGTACGTGCCGATGCAGCTCCAATCGTGCCAGCGAGATATTGTTCAGTGAAACGCCACCACATCCCATTGGCACTGCTGTTTTCGTTTAATATCACATTATTGGATAAGCAGAATTGATTAAACGCATGCATGGTCGGACCTTCACCCGTAATCCGTTTGGCAAGCGTGATCAGGTCACCCACTTTTAATCGTGCAACATCATGATGTAAATAGTTAACTTCATTTGAGGTTTGTTGCGTTTGTAGGGGTTTTGTTTCGTAATAGAAGAAACTTTCTGCCTGTATTTGCTCAGCAATACTTGGACGATAAATTCGTGAGATCCAGATGTAGAGCACGATATTTAAGCCAAGTGACCAAATTACACCATGTGTTAATGGCGCAAATGATTCAAAACCAAGTAATGCTTCAGGCTTTAATAAGTCAAATCCCAGAGGTCCAAACATCAGAAACGAATAGGTAAATTGATAATATTCATCTGGTAAACTTCTTAAAATTGTTGGTAAGAGCAGTGTGTAACTCCACATCACAAAACCAACGATGAGACCTGCATAGACCCCTTGTTTACTTCCACCACGCCAGTACAACCCCCCAATAAGTGCAGGTGCAAACTGTGCAACAGCACTAAATGCCAAAAGACCAAATACTGACAGCTGATCAATGTCATTAAAGAAATGGAAAAATAAGAATCCAAGGAGCATGACCGCCAAAATACATACGCGACGAGTGAATTTCAGCATTCGAGGTAAACGCTTGTCATGACGCGAAATCCAACCCAAGCGCCATAGCGCAGGCATAATCAAGTCGTTACTGAGCATGATAGAAAGTGCGACTGAAGAGACTAAAAGCATACCAGTTGAAGCCGAAAATCCCCCAAGGAATGCTAAGAGCGTCAGCCATTCTTGGTTATAGCTCAAAGGCAGTGACAGCACGGCAACATCAGGGACTGCCATGTATTCTGGTGCAGCATGAAGTGCCCAACTTGCAATCGGAATAATCGCGACAACGGTTAAAATGATGTAAGCGGCAAACCATCTGCGCGCACCACGAATATGTTTTTCATCACGTAATTCAACTACAGCAACATGAAACTGGCGTGGCAAACATATAATCGCTAATGCTGCTAAAAGTGTTTGAATCCAAAAGGTATCTGGCACGCCCATCAGTTGAATTTCATGGAAGGTTTTGGATACGTCTGCGGAAACTTGAATGAGGTTTTCGGGGCGGTCAAATAAAAAGAAAAAAGCGACACAGAGGAGTGCAAATAATTTAACAAAGGATTCAAAAGCGACTGCCAGCATTAAACCACCATGCTGTTCGGTGTTGGCAATCTGACGTGTACCAAACATCATAGCCAAAATTGCGAGAACCCCTGTAAGTGCAAGAACACCATTGGTGGTCAGATTCATCACTTCTGAATCTTGTTGCAACATCACGGATGCACTGAGTGCAATGGCTCTCAGTTGTAAGGCAAGATAAGGAATGATGGCGATCACGGCTAAAATGGTGACGAGTGAGGCGAGAGGTCCGCTTTTGCCATAACGTGCTGCCACAAAGTCAGCAATTGAGGAAATAGCATGGTGCTGACGTACTCGACCTAAGCGACGCCAAATATCATAACCAAACCAGACAAACAGAAGTGGGCCTAAGTAGATTGGAAGGAAAATGATCCCTTCACGAACAGCAGCACCCGTTGCGCCGTAGAATGTCCAAGACGAACAGTACACGCCTAAGGTCAAACTAAACAATAACATGCGTCCACGTGGGCTGAGCCGACTGGCATGTTTTTCACCAAAAAAGGCGCAAATAAAAAGGATGAGGATGTAGAGGGCGAGTACCCCAATAATCAACCAACTGTTCATAGGACTTACACTTGAGAATCTCGTGTAATGATAACGCATCCATGAACTGTCACGTTCAAATTGATCAAAATTTAGCGACCAAAGTCTAAATTACAACCAATGCAAAATCTTGCTAATTTAAAAATCGGAATAATTTAAATAAAAAAAATGACCTACGGTTGGGTCTCATATGGAGTCTTGTTTATGGATGAGAGACAAGTAGAGCAAATTCTACAGAATCCCAAATTCAAAGAAATGGTCAAAAAGAAAAGCACACTGAGCTGGACATTGACAGGCATTATGCTGTTTGTCTACGTTGGTTTTATGCTTTTAGTTGGCTATAACAAAGAATTTTTATTGTCATCGCTTTCAGGTGGTGTAACCACTTGGGGTATCCCTCTAGGATTAGGCATCATCGTGCTGTCTTTCTTGTTATGTGGTGTGTATTCGTACATTGCCAACAATAAGCTCGATCAATTAAACGAAGAAGCTATGCGCGAAGTTGAAGCCATCACTCACGAGAAGGGACTACACTAAGATGAAATGGAATTCTTTACTCACATTTGCAGGGACTGCAATGTTATCTGGATTGGCATTCGCAGGTCCTGATTTAGGTGCAGCAGAACAACAAGCAACAAATTGGCCTGCGATTATCATGTTCTTGATTTTCGTCGGTGCAACGCTGGGGATTACCAAATGGGCAGCTAAACAAACCACAAACACCAAAGATTTCTATACCGCAGGCGGTGGAATTTCTGGTTTCCAAAATGGTTTAGCCATTGCTGGTGACTATATGTCCGCAGCATCGTTCCTTGGTATTTCTGCGATGGTTTTCCTGTCAGGTTTCGATGGCTTACTCTATTCACTTGGTTTCATGGTAGGTTGGCCTATCGTACTTTTCTTGATAGCAGAGCGTTTGCGTAACTTGGGTAAATACAATTTATCTGACGTTGTATCATTCCGTTTACAAGAAAAACCTGTACGCACACTGGCAGCGTTAAGCTCTCTTGTTGTTGTTGCATTCTACTTGATTGCCCAAATGGTCGGCGCTGGTCAGTTGATCAAGCTTCTGTTTGGCTTGAACTATAACATTGCTGTCGTCATCGTCGGTCTGCTTATGATGGCATACGTTATTTTTGGCGGTATGTTAGCGACAACATGGGTGCAAATCATTAAGGCAGTGATGTTGTTGTCAGGTGCTACCTTCATGGCATTTATGGTGATGAAAGGCGTTGGCTTTAGCTTCACCAATATGTTCGAGCAATCGATTCAAGTCTTCTCTAAAGTACATGATTTAACCTTAGATGATGCAACCAAAATCATGGGACCAGGTAGTCTGGCATCAAACCCAATTGATGCGATTTCTCTTGGTTTAGCATTGATGTTTGGTACAGCTGGTTTACCACATATCCTCATGCGTTTCTTCACAGTAAAAGATGCGAAAGAAGCACGTAAATCAGTTGTTGTTGCAACAGGCTTTATCGGTTACTTCTATCTTTTAACTTTCATCATTGGTTTCGGTGCGATTCTCTATGTATCGAACAACCCACAATTCCTTGATATTGCGAAAATGGCAGTAACTGGCAAGCTAGAGCTTGTTGGTGGTAATAACATGGCTGCGGTTCACTTGTCTGATGCTTTAGGCGGTGACTTGTTCATGGGCTTCATTTCAGCGGTTGCATTTGCCACGATTCTCGCAGTTGTTGCAGGTTTAACGTTGTCAGGTGCTTCAGCAATTTCACATGACTTATATGCGAACGTATTGAAAAAAGGACAAACTACACCTGAATCTGAACTTCGTATGTCTAAAATCGCGACTTTAGGTCTTGCGATCTTTGCGATGATCTTGGGTATCTTGTTCGAGAAACAAAACGTTGCCTTCATGGTAGGTTTAGCATTCTCTGTTGCTGCATGTGCAAACTTCCCAGTGCTTGTACTTTCAATGTTCTGGAAAGGTTTAACAACGCGTGGTGCAGTTGCCGGTGGTGTTGTTGGATTAGTTTTAGCGGTTGTACTCATCGTACTTTCTAAAGCAGTTTGGGTAGATACGCTTGGTATTTCTGATACACCAATTAATCCATATAACGGCCCTGCATTATTTGCGATGCCTTTAGCATTCTTCTTCTGCTGGTTATTCTCTGTGACAGACAATTCTGCACAAGCGCAAGCAGAACGTAAAGCATTTGATGCACAGTTTGTACGCTCACAAACAGGTATTGGTATTTCTGGTGCATCAGACCACTAAGATACTGATGATGAAAAAAGCCCCTTTAAGGGGCTTTTTTCTTTACCAAATTTCTATTTTAAATGACATACAATTCATCAACTGTCCGCTATGCTTTTATTCAAACAAAACAATAAAAATAGTTGGAGTTGAGATGAATTTAATATGCCGCGCGATACGTGATCTCGTACGTTTACCATCCGCTTGTCTACTGATTTTGCAGCTGCTGATTCTATTCCTCGCAGTGGTATCAAATCATGATTTGGCTTATCGCTCCATGACTTGGATTCTCGGTGCTTTAGTCCTTCTCATTATTGCTAAAGTCATCAAAATGACCCCAATTTTTAGTGCTGTAGGTTTATTTGGGGTATTAGGGGCTCTCATTTTTTCTTTCTTGATTCTGATTGGATACCATCAAGCCTATATTCAAATTACAGCGCATGTATTTGAAGTTATCGCGTATACGACAGCGGCTTATGGTTTGGTTCGATATATGTTCGAAGACCGCTATTTGACCAAAGATGAATTATTTGCGGCAGCAGCTGTTTTTACTTTAATTGCATGGAGCTTCGCATTTTTATATAGCATCTGCCAGCTATATGACCCACTGAGTTTTAGCATAACGCCTGAACAATCTGTTCAACATAGTTGGTTAGATTTGTTGTTTCTCAGTTTTAGTATTCAGTCGGCAACAGGTCTTTCAGATATTATGCCCTTGAGTCCGCTGGCGAGACTGATTGCCATGATTCAAATGTTTAGTGGAGTCATGTATCTGGCTTTGATTGTTTCGCGCTTAATTGCACTGCAATACATTGCTCATTTGCCAAAGCATCAGGATGATTAAAACAGAACGTTACATCTTGCTAACGGTATTCATCTGCAAAATCATGAATAATAAGTACTTAGATCAAAAAATAATCTCCAACCCTCGATATTGAGTCGATTTTCTATTCTGTTTTTGATGAAACTAACTCGGCTTTGTATGAGGTTGAGGATAAATGATCTCAATTCATATAGCGTTTTATCCAGTTTGAAGCGTTTCACCGAAAAATAAATATATAGGGGAATTATGTCTTCTCAGCATCCTTCATGGTATTCAAATGTAAATCCACGTGTTTTTATCAGCACGGTACTCATCATTTTTGTATTTTTGGCCACTGTGGTGTTATCTCCTAATGGTTTTGAATTAGTTACTCAGCAACTGAACCAATGGATTACGGATTCTTTTAGTTGGTTCTATGTTTTAGCAGTTGCCATATTTCTGATCGTGCTGGCTTATATCGCAATTTCTGACTACGGCAAAATCAGGCTCGGTCCAGATCATAGCCAACCGAGTTACAGTAATGGCTCTTGGTTTGCAATGCTCTTTACCGCAGGTATGGGGATTGGCTTGATGTTTTTTGGGGTAGCAGAACCTGTAATGCATTATGTCTCTCCGCCAGTCGGTGATGGAGAAACGGTTATGGCAGCGCAGCAAGCGATGCGAGTGACTTTCTTCCACTGGGGACTTCATGCATGGGGGATCTATGCATTGATTGGATTGTCTTTGGCCTATTTTGCTTATCGACATCAATTGCCTTTAAAAGTGCGTTCTGCGCTGTATCCGATCATTGGAAAAAAAATTCATGGTCCAATGGGGGATGCCGTAGACACATTTGCCACGATTGGAACAGTATTTGGTGTGGCGACAACGTTGGGTTTTGGTGTAACGCAAATTAACTCCGGCTTGAATTATTTATTTGATGTTCCTCAATCAGCAAGTACACAAGTGATACTGATTATTATCGTCAGTGCATTGGCATCATTATCCGTTTTTCTAGGTTTAGAAAAAGGAATTAAACGGTTGTCTGAGCTGAATTTAGTATTGGCATTAAGCTTATTACTCTTTGTATTCTTCACGAGTTCTACCATTTATCTTTTGCAAACCACAATTCAGAACATGGGTCAGTATGTTTCTAATCTCTTTACCATGACATTTAATTTATATGCTTATCAACCCAATGGTTGGATTGGTGGTTGGACGATTATGTATTGGGCATGGTGGATCTCATGGTCACCATTTGTCGGGATGTTTATCGCACGTGTGTCTCACGGAAGAACTATTCGAGAGTTTATCGTTGGAGTTATTTTGATTCCTACTGGATTTACACTCATTTGGATGGGCTTTATGGGGAATGCTGCGCTCTTCAGTATTATGCAAGAAGGCAATGAAGCACTGATGCTAGCAGTACAGAAGGATTCTTCCGTTGCATTATTCGAATTTTTAAATAGCTTACCACTCGCTTCAATGATGAGTGTGGTAGCAACATCGCTGGTTATTTTATTCTTTGTCACTTCAGCGGATTCGGGTGCATTAGTAACAGACTATTTGACGGCTAAAGGTGAAGGTTCACCGACATGGCAACGACTCTTTTGGACTGTGCTTATGGCGGTATTGGCAATTGTATTATTATTGGTCGGTGGGCTCGGTGCTTTACAATCTGCAACCATCATGAGTGCATTGCCATTCTCCGTCATTATGCTCTTTATTTGTTGGGGATTACTCAAAGCCTTAAAAGTAGATTTAATTAAAATGAATGCTTTGCAAGAAGCGAGAATTACACCTCGAGCAATTCATCAACCACGGAGTTGGCAAAAACGCTTAGGATTGATTATGCACTATCCTCATTCTAAGGAAGAGGTTGATGTATTTATTGAATCTCAAGTATATCAAGCATTAGAGCAAGTGCAGAAAGAGTTCAAGAGAAGACAGTTTAAGGTTAGTGTAAATCGATTGGGTGAAGGAATAGAGTTGAGGGTAGATCATCATGACGAGTTGAATTTCGTATATCAAGTGATGTCACAAAGAACAACGCCACCGAGCTTTATGCCAGATACAATGGTGAATGAGCAGGATTATTATCAGGCGGAAGTGTTTTTAAGAGAGGGTGGACAGGCCTATGATGTAATGGACTGGACACAAGAAGACTTAATTCAAGATGTCATTGATCAATACGAAAGACATTTACATTTCTTAAGTGTAATTCGTAGCCCTGAGTAAATAGTGAATGATTAAAAAAGGACGCATTATGCGTCCTTTTTTGATTCTGTATCTAATAATTTATTAGAAACGGAATTTAGCATTTAAGCCAACAGTTTCAGTATCACGGCTAGAACCATTTTCAGCGTTAGCATTTACATAACTTGCACCAACAGCTACAGCTGGAGTGATGAAGTAGTTTACGTTAGCACCGATAGCTGAGCTTGGAGTGTCATTAAAGCTTGATTCAGTATAAGAAACGCCTGCGCTTAACTGTGGATTGAAGTAAAGGTCAGATTTTAATTGGTAAAGTGTATCTTCACCGTATACTAAACCAGCTTCAAAGCCAACAGACATATTTGTATCAGTGATGCCACCTACATATTTAGTACGAGCTGTGATCGCATCTTGATCTTCAGCAATAGTACCTGCTTCAAGTGCTGAGAATACGCTACCGTTGTTGATTGCTTTGAATACATCAAAAGAGTATTGATCAGCAACGCTTGTATAACCTACAGCAACCAAGAAGTTTGGAAGCAACATTGCACCAACTTCTAATGCATAACGATCGCCGTTACCATCTGCTAATTTAGCAACTTGTGGGTGGTTATATGGATTGGTTGCAGTGAAGTCATTTTTAGCATCAGTTTTTGAGTGGCTATATGACGCGCTTGCATATAAAGGAATAAGTTTAGTTGGGATATAAGCTTCAGCTTTAGCACCGTAGTTGTGTTGCTGAGCTTCAACTTTCTCATTTGCAGCTTTAATATCAGCAGAATATTCACCGAAGTTATAAGCAACAGAAACATTCGATGCTTGATTTAAGAAAGCCGCTTCAGCTAAAGGACCTTTAGTTGAGTCTACATTCTTGAAGTAGTAAGTACCTTGAACAGAACCAGTGTAGTTATCATTGTTCAATGAGTCATCAAAGTATTCAGCAGCGCCTTGTACTTCAACTTGATATGCGTGTGCCCCAGTCATTGCTACTAATAAAGCAGTGGCTAAACTAATTTTTTTCATAATAGTTACCAAATAAATGTCGAATGAATATGCAGTAAATATTGTATTGTAACAATGTATTAAGTCAATGATCTTTAAGGTAGTACTATGCTGGTCTAAGTTTATTTTGTGTGTTATGTCTTGATACAAAAGGATTAAGAACATGAATTTTTGAACATTTTATTCAAAAATAACAAGGTGATATGGATGTTTTTAAGGTTTATTTAGTACCTTAAATTGCATCGAAATTATATAAAAAAAAGATTATTAGAATCGGATAAAACGTACAATAAAAAAGGCAATTTACATGAAATTTAAGCTTTTAGTTCAATTTTAATCCATTTAAGAGTAAAAAATGTGACTTTTTTCACGTACTTGACTATGAAGTGTTAGCTTGGAATAAAATTTCAATTAGTTACGATATTTACAATATAGAATATTTTTCACATAATTGCGTGGTGGTTAACTAAGTTTTTTTTTATATTTAAATAAACTGTGTTTTACCTTTTAGATTTACTTAACATTTTGGTGGTTATTTCACTTATATGCCCAGCTTTCCCCAAGGCTGGGTTTTTTTTTAATTAGATTTTTATGCACCATTATGGTGCATATGGAAGTGTATTCTTTAGAGTTTCTGAGCAAAAAAAAACCTAGTTTTCATAGAAAACTAGGTTTTTTCGCCAAAACTTGAGGGAAATACAGAAATTCTGCTGAGGTATATTTCTATCTCGCCCTAATGTGGGGCATTATGCACCAGCATATTGCACATGTAAATATTATTTTTAAAAAAAGTGTTAAAAATAGACAAAAAATTTGCAAATAAACTGTCAAAATTGAATCAAATACATTGGTCAAATTGGGAGATTGAATTGAAAGGAATCTATGTTGCTGCACTAGTTTTTACTTCTGTTTTTTTATCTGCCTGTCAGGCCTTAGACCACATTAATCCGAGAACAAAAGCATACGATTTGAAAGAAGATTCAATGCTGAATAGCAGTGAATCAAAGAATCAGCATCATATAAAGACTCTATTTAATCAGCATCATATAAAGACTCTATTTAATCAGCAAAATATTCAAGGTGTATTTATCACCTATGATGGCGAACACGTTAAAACCTATGGTTCTGATCGAACAAGAGCAAAAGAAAATTTTATCCCTGCATCTACTTTTAAAATAGTGAATGCTCTGATTGGATTAGAACATCATAAATCAACTCGGTATGAAGTGTTTAAATGGGATGGAAATAAACGTTCATTTGATAGTTGGCAACGTGATTTTACGCTTGGTGAAGCCTTACAAGCATCTGTTGTACCTGTGTATCAAGCCTTAGCACACCGTATTGGACCAACATTGATGCAACAGGAATTAAGCCGAATTCAGTATGGAAATGCAAAAGTCGGGGATCAGATAGATCAATTTTGGTTAAAAGGTCCTCTAGAGATTACACCTGAACAACAAGTTAAATTTGTTTATAGATTGGCACAGTTGTCATTGCCGTTTCGTAGAGATGTACAACAAGATGTAAGGGACATGATGTATGTCGAATCACGTGGTGCGAATAAGCTATATGCCAAAAATGGTTGGGGAATGGATATTGAGCCTCAGGTAGGCTGGTATGTGGGGTTTGTAGAACAAGCCAGCGGTCAAGTCACTGCCTTTGCATTAAATTTAGAAATGAAAAATGGTGATCAAATTCAGCAACGCAAGGAAATCACTTTAGATATTTTAGATCGACTTGGTTTATTTCATTATTTACGTTAAAAGTCATATAAAAGATAAAAAAACCCAGCCGATTGGGATGGCTGGGCTGAAAAAGGATGTTCTGTATGTGGGAGAAACATCCGAGGGTAGAACAAAATTCATTAAGCAAATCTGATATGAATCAGTATCTTTGCGATGTAAGCATTATGGTTTAAAGGATGAGGTTTGTATAATGATTAAAAATTATGCGCATGATCTATTTTTTCGATGCTGATTAAGTGATCAAAATAATCATCTGATTTTAATTCAAAAAAAGTAAATACTGCCAAATATGTCACTTGTATATTGGTGGAAAAATAATTTAAATATTAAACAAAAAAAATTTACGGCATTACAATAGTGTGATATTTATCACATTGTTTCTTAAATAAAAACTTGTGCTTTAAGTGCTTTTTAAACATGGTTATATTGTAAAATATAACTAAGTTCAAAGAAATTTTATAAATCTTACCGCTTTATACGGTCTTTTATTTTAGAGGTAGTTTGGATGTTAAAATCACATTCCGAGCAAATTGGTCGCCGCCTATTTGTGTTCGTGATGATTGTCGTCTTATCTATCCTCTGTATTTCAATCCCATTGGTCATTAGCCATTATCGCGAATATCAGAAATCACAAACAGCATTGATTGAAATTGAAAATCTTCGAGCTGTTGCTGCTATAGCGAACCGTATTTCACGCGAGCGTGGCCCTGCGAACATGGCAATGTCGAGTTCACAAGAAGAGTTTGAAAAAAATAAACAAGCGCTTATTGAGTATCGCGCGGGAGTAGATGAACAAATTAAGGTCTCGATTCATCGATTAGATCAGTCTGGATATGATGGGTTAGAAGAGTACGTCGCTCAATACCTAAATCCAAAATTAGCGGAAGGTCGCAAACAAGTCGATCACTATATTTCGTTGCCATTTGCAGAGCGTACGCCTGAAGCTTTAGATCAAGCTATTCTTACAATGTTTAATGCGTGGGATAGCAGCCATGATTTACTGAAAAAACTGGTAATGCAGTCTAAAAGTAAAGACAGTTCGATGGGGCATTATTACACCATGATTTTGGTGTTAGCAGATTTGCGTGATCAGGCTGGACGTGTTGCTTCAAATGTAACTGCACATGTGACATTTCAGCAGCCGTTACCAAGTGACAATATTGCACGCGCATTACAAACGCAAAAACAAGTTCGCTATTTGTGGGATTTAGTGAATACCATCCAACCCGAACGCCATCGTACAGCTGAATTCGCTCGCTTACACCAAGAAGTGAAAACTCAGTTTATTGATCAAGGTTTACCTATCATCATGCGATTAATTGATGAAAGCCGAAAGGGACAACCTTATTTTTTATCAGGGACTGAATTAAGTGTAGCTGTATCTGGTAAATTCTTAACAGTTATGGATTTACAAGACTATTTGCTCAATAAGAGCGTTGAAATCGCAAAGTCAGAAAAAGACGCGAATCAACTGAACTTCCTACTCACGTTGATAGTCTCTTTAATTTCACTATTGGCTGCTTTATTTACGATGATCTATGTTCAACGTAAAGTTATTTCGCCGCTTATCATGGTGAGAGATAAATTAGTTGAATTGTCGTATGCCAATGCTTTGGTCGATAGTCATTTTATTGAAGATCAGCAGAAACAAGTACATTCATTACACGAAGCGATGCAAAAACTTCAGAAAATGTTGCATCAACGTGATGAGTTTGAATTTGAATTAAAGAATATTGCCAATACTGATAAATTAACAGGTGTTTCAAATCGTTTTGCTTTAGAAGCCTATACCAAACTTATGGAGGCTCAGCCCAATAAGTTTACCCAAACGTGTTTGATGATTGTAGATATTGATTATTTTAAACAGGTTAATGATCAATATGGTCATGTGGCAGGGGATCAAGTCATTCAGCAGGTGGCAAATTGTTTAAGTCATAATGTTCGTTCTACGGATTTGGTCGTACGCTTTGGTGGTGATGAATTTTTGGTGTTGATTGAAAATTTAGACCTTGAACATGGTTTACGTGCTGCAGAAAAGATGCGTAAGAGTATTGGTGATATACAATTTACAGATGAGCAAGGTCAATCATTTACGGTTTCGATCAGTGTGGGTGTTGCGGTAGGTGCTGATTCTTGGAAAGCCTTATTTGCTAAGGCAGACCAAGCATTATTTAGAGCGAAAGCGCAGGGGCGTAATACTGTTTCAAGCTAAGATTATGTGAATATTGGCAGTAGTCACGTCCTCAATTGTCAGTTAGATTTTTTATTAAATTTGCGTAGGAATTTCCTACTTTTGAAAGCACAAAAGTAGGCAAAATGCTTTTTTTTGATTGAGGATATATCCTTATATCCTAATCAAACGGGCGACATCCGGGTCGCTTTCATGTGATTGGATTTCAGTTAAAAATTATTTAGGAATGGCTTTATTTAAACTTTGATAAAGTTGTTTTCTAGTCTCTAATATACTTGCTTTATATTCAGCAGTTTTCTCAATTGAAACAGATTCTTTACGAAAACATGTATAGGAATTAAAAGCACCTACAAGTTCACCGTATCTTCTCAATATTTCTTGTTGATCTTTATAGTCATATAAAAGTAAAAGCCCTTCATTTTTACTTAATAGATTAAAGTCATCAAATAGGTTTTCTCGCAGAGGAGAGAGTCTGTCGCTAATTACTTCTTTATCTAATACAGGCTTTTTAATTTCAAAATCAAATATAGCCCAAATTTTTAAAATTAAATGATTTATTTCCTCTATATCAGAAGAAATTTTTGTTAAAAGATTACGATTAAATTCTTTGTTTTCCTTATTTTGTTGTGCCTTCAAATTTGCCTTTTGATTGAAATAAGTAATGATCCCTGTAATGAGCGCACCTAAACCAATTTTAATAGCTGTATCTAATATTTCTAATAAAGTCATAAGAATAAAAAACGGTGAATGAATCACCGTTTTAGCATAATAAATTATTATTTTGAAACCTCCCTAACCCTCCTTTTCAAAGATGAGGAGCATTAATCCGTAAGGGGGGAGATTATTTCAACATTGGCTTCAAGAATCTCGCTGTATGAGAAACCTTATTATTTGCCACTTCTTCAGGCGTACCTTCGGCAATAATCATACCACCACCTGCACCACCTTCAGGACCTAAGTCCACAATCCAGTCGGCAGTTTTAATGACATCTAAATTATGCTCAATCACCACGATGGTATTACCCTTATTGCGTAGCTCATGAAGAATATCTAAAAGTTTGGCAATATCGTGAAAATGTAAACCTGTGGTTGGCTCATCAAGCACATACAGGGTTTTACCCGTATCACGTTTGGCAAGTTCACGTGCAAGCTTCACACGCTGTGCTTCACCACCTGAAAGCGTAGTAGCAGATTGACCTAAACGGATATAACCCAAACCAACTTGATGCAAGGTTTCTAAACGACGATGAATCACAGGAATCGCATCAAAGAAATGCATTGCATCTTCAACGGTCATCTCGAGTACGTCAGAAATGTTTTTGCCTTTATAGCCGACTTCCAATGTTTCACGGTTATAACGCTTGCCGTGGCAGGCATCGCATGGCACATACATATCCGGTAAGAAATGCATCGCCACTTTAATCATACCGTCGCCTTCACAAGCTTCACAGCGACCACCTTTCACGTTAAACGAGAAACGACCTGCCGCATACCCACGTGCTTTGGCTTCTGGGGTTTGTGCAAACAATTCACGAATAGGTGTAAACAAACCTGTATAGGTTGCAGGGTTTGAACGCGGTGTACGACCAATTGGGCTTTGGTCAATATCTACGACTTTATCGAGGAATTGTAAACCATCAATCGAGTCAAATTTTTCCGCAGTCAGTGTCGTTGCACCATTCAATTGTGTTGCAGCGAGCGGTAACAAGGTGCGGTTGATTAAAGTCGATTTACCTGAGCCCGATACACCCGTCACACAGGTCATCACACCTAAAGGAATGGTGAGATCAACATTCTTTAAGTTGTGACCACATGCACCCATCAGTTTAATTTGCTCATCAGGTTTTGGCGGTTGCACACGCGTTTTTGGCACTTCAATTTTTAACTTACCTGAAAGGTATTTACCAGTCAGAGAGTCCTCATTGGCTGCTAATTCATCGTACGTTCCTTCAGCAATGACATGACCGCCATGCACACCTGCACCCGGACCAATATCAATAATATGATCGGCTGCACGAATGGCATCTTCATCATGCTCAACTACTAAAACGGTATTGCCGAGATCACGTAAACGAACCAAAGTCTCAAGCAAACGGTCATTATCACGTTGATGCAAACCAATCGATGGCTCATCCAGCACGTACATAACGCCCATAAGACCTGCACCAATCTGTGATGCCAAACGAATACGCTGTGCTTCACCGCCTGATAAGGTTTCGGCAGAACGGGAAAGGCTTAAATAATTCAAGCCTACAGAAACGAGGAAGTGCAAACGCTCACGAATTTCTTTAAAAATCTTATCGGCAATTTCACCTTTGGCGCCTTCAAGATTGAGATCTTGATAATAGCTTTCAGCATCGCCAATCGACATTTTGGTGATTTCGGCAATGGTTTTGTCTTTGACACGCACATGACGTGAAATTTCATTGAGACGTGAACCGCCACAAGCGTCACATGCAGCATTCGATAAATACTGAGCTAAATCATCACGTACATAGTTTGATTCAGTTTCACGGTAACGACGTTCTAAATGTGGTAAAACCCCTTCGAAAGCCATCACACGGTTATGACGGCGACCACGTTCATCGATATAGCTTAAATCAATTTTTTCTTTGCCTGTACCGTAAAGGAATTTCTTTTTGGTATCCGCATCAAGTTCATTCCACGGCGTATCAAGAGAGAAGTCGAAATGTGCAGCGACTTTTTCAATCATACTGTAATAGTATGGACGCTGACGATCCCAACCACGAATTGCTCCTTGACTGATGCTGACTTCAGGGTTTGGAATGAGTTTGTCAGAACTAAAATGGCTGCGTGTCCCTAAACCATCACAGACCGGGCAAGCACCAAATGGGTTGTTAAAAGAAAACAGACGAGGTTCTAATTCGGCAACGGCACGGTCACATTCAGGACATGAGTGTTTTGCTGAAAACACACGATCAGATTGTTCGCCTTTCATCCATGACAAAATCGCAATATCACCACCTAAACGCAGTGCGGTTTCAAAACTTTCTGCAATACGGTTGCCTAAGTCATCGCGGACTTTAAAACGATCGACCACGACTTCAATGGTATGTTTTTTCTTCTTATCCAGTTCAGGCGGTGGATCAATTTCCATGATTTCACCGTCTACACGTGCACGGACGAAACCTTGGCTTTGTAATTGCTCAAATAAATTGGTGTATTCCCCTTTGCGCTCACGTACAACAGGAGCAAGTAACAATAAAGCTGTACCTTCTTCAAGTGCTTTAACCGCATCAACCATTTCCGACACGGTTTGTGCCACCATCGGCAAGTCATGCTCAGGGCAGTAGGGTGTACCCACTCGAGCATACAACAAACGTAAATAGTCATAAATTTCAGTAATCGTACCGACCGTCGAACGTGGGTTATGACTGGTTGATTTCTGCTCGATGGCAATAGCTGGGCTTAAACCTTCAATCGAATCGACTTCAGGTTTTTCCATTTGGGATAGGAATTGGCGTGCATAGGCAGATAAAGATTCAACATAGCGACGTTGACCTTCTGCATATAAGGTGTCGAAAGCCAGTGAAGATTTACCTGAACCTGAAAGTCCCGTAATCACCACGAACTTATCGCGTGGAATATCAAGGTTCACATTTTTTAAGTTATGGGTGCGTGCGCCTCGAATACGGATATGACTTTGGCTCATAAAACATCTCGAAAATATGCTGAGTGAAGGTGATATATGATAGCGATTTAATTTTGTTCAAGCACAATTGAAAAATAAAACACGACAAATTATGTCGGTAGAATTTCATTGAACAGCAAAAGTCCAATGTAAAGTGCTTTGAGAGCTCCTGCAATCTCATTTTAAATAGATGAACAAGACAGAATCAATTCGCAAATTTGATGTCATGATGAG
Organism: Acinetobacter sp. ANC_7682; assembly: GCF_056779795.1. NCBI lineage: Bacteria > Pseudomonadati > Pseudomonadota > Gammaproteobacteria > Moraxellales > Moraxellaceae > Acinetobacter > Acinetobacter sp. ANC_7682. The sequence goes on from NZ_JBWYIQ010000013.1 coordinate 62,318, forward strand.
TCATAGGATGTTAAATATAAGTGAATTTCGGGTGAATATTGATCAGCAAGCACGTGAATAGTGACGTTCGAAGATAGAGTCCACTTGTTCAAAACACATTTGTCTTTCGATAGCGTGATGTTGACGTGCGTAAAAATTCACTTCTTTTTCTAAGTGTTGAAGAAAATCGTTATATTCGGTTTCGAAATGTTGTAAATCTAGAAAATCAAAACGTATCGAGCTTGAACAAGAATATTGTGCAATGAAGTCGAGCATTAAATTTTGAATATGATGATTGGTAAAATAAATGAGATATGTGGCAGCAGATCCACAGTGTGTACATCCTTTTTCTAAATAAACTTCTTCATTATTTAACCAACAGCATTGTAAAGTGAAATATGCACGGATTGCTTCTGTTCCCAGTGAATGTTGCATAGAAAACCTCAAGTAAATTTTATTTATGATAATGAGAATTATTATCAATAATAATTGTGCTTGAAGTTTGCTTTAAAATCCAGTCTTAAATCCATTTAAATCGAAATGAGCCTGAAAGTCGGCAAAGCAGTTAAGATCACCGACCTTTAATTTGGTTATGCAGGTGATAGCATCATGAGTGATCTAGGCTTAACCATTGACGTTGATGATAGGCACTATCCCAAAATAAATATTCGAGTTCAGCTCCCCGTGTGTAAGCTAGATGCATTTTTTCAATGGTATGTTGATCGCTTTCTGCCGCAACACGGTCAATAATTTCAATGACTTTGCGTACTTCTTCGTTGAAGTGCTCGCCAGCATAAGTGTCAATCCACGCTTGGTAAGGATTATTTGCAATATTACGTTTAAGAATGTCTTTGCCCACTTCCGCATAAATCCAATAGCACGGCAGTAATGAAGCTAAAACGACAGGATAACTCTCTGACCATGCAGTAGCTGTCAGAAATGAGGTGTAATGATGGCAAGCAGCAGTCAAAGGTGTATTTTCAAAATCAGCTTTAGTGATGCCAAATTCGTGCATAAAACCATTGTGCAGTTCACGTTCAACCACAATTGCTTCATTAGCGCCTTGCGTAAATTGAATAATGGCATCGGAGTCATATGCTTTAGCACCACAAATAGCCAATGCTCGACCATAGGCAACCAGGTAATGCGCATCCTGAATGACGTAATGGCAGAAAGCTTCTCGATCGAGTGTTCCAAGCGCCAGTTCTTGGTTAAAAGGGAGTGCTAATGTTTTTTGATATAAATCGTAGTTTCGTTGCCAAACGGCTTCTGAAAAACGCATAAATCCATCCTGAATAAAATCATCTCTATGTACCAGCTAAGATCATATCAATTTGTCGTTACAAAACTAGCTTGAGCGATACATCATCTTCAACAAAAAAATCATACGAAGAACTTTGGATAAATTTTGAAAACTCGTCATAATTAGCACAGTTTAATTGAGTGTCATTTTGCACTAGAAATCAGACATTCAATTTATAGAATTTTTACAAATCACTAAGCACAGACTTCGTTTAATATTCGTCATATAAAAATTCTAAGTTTATGTTTTGTAAAATTTTTATTGATTCACATCATTTTTATAAGGTCGCTAGATTATGTGGAAACATTTTGGTTTCTCTATCGTATTCACGATCGTGTGTCTTGCGCTGTCTGCCTATTGGGGTTATACCCATGGTCCAGAAGCTGGCCTCAAGACCATGTTCACCGTACTGACCATCACTGCAATTTTAGCTGTGATGGAAGTTTCACTTTCTTTTGATAATGCTGTTGTGAATGCTTCAGTGCTTCGTCATTGGGATCACTTTTGGAAAATGCTTTTCCTGACTGTGGGTATTCTCATAGCAGTATTTGGTATGCGTTTAATCTTCCCAATTGTGATCGTCGCGGTCACAGCGGATATGGGCATGATGGAAGTTGTCAATTTGGCATTAAATGACCCTAAAGAATATTCGGCACGACTGATGAATCATCATCCTGAAATTGCAGCATTTGGTGGTGCATTCTTATTGATGGTATTCCTTAACTTTTTCTTGGATGATGGTAAAGACACGCATTGGTTCAAATGGATTGAGCGTCGTTTAGCGAAATTGGCATCTGTACCTGCACTATCTGTATTTGTTGCTTTAGTGGCTTTACTGATCATGGCTGCTAATGTTGATGAAGCTAAACGCTTAGTCGTGACTATGGCGGGTATCTGGGGCATCGTCATTTATATTGGGGTACAAGTACTGAGCCATTTGCTGGGTGGTGAGCCTGAAATTGATGAAAATGGTAATGCAATTGGTCACGATAGTAATGGTGTGCCAACAGGCGTAGTCAAAGCAGGTATCGGTGGGTTCTTGTATTTAGAAGTATTGGATGCATCATTTAGTTTTGATGGTGTGATTGGTGCTTTTGCCATTACTTCAGATGTTGTGGTGATTATGTTAGGTCTTGCGATTGGTGCTATCTTTGTTCGTTCGATTACCATCTATCTCGTTGAGAAAGGCACTTTAGATGCTTACATCTATTTAGAACATGGTGCGCACTATGCAATTGGTGCATTGGCTTTCATTATGATTGCAAGTGGTACAGGCGTACATGTTCCTGAAGTGGTAACAGGTCTGATTGGTGTAGCATTTATTGTTTGGGCAGTGATTGCATCTATTCAATATAAGAAGCGTCAAGCCCTACAAGGCTAGATGAATACATCAAAAAAGCACAGCACAAGCTGTGCTTTTTTTGGCTTAAGGCTTTTACCCTAGGGAAAACAGATGGTGTTGATCTTTATTTCAAATAAAATTCATGCCTGTTCATCAGCCGAATATTCTATAATCAAAGTAGACATAGAAATCACGCGATTACCTAAATTTTATGATGAATGCCTTAGAACGCCGTTCCACATTTGCATTGAGCAGCATTTTTGCATTGCGAATGTTAGGTCTGTTTATGATTGTCCCGGTCTTTTCTGTTGCGGGACAGGCTTATGAATATGCAACACCTGCTTTGATTGGTTTGGCCGTAGGTGTGTATGGTTTGACTCAGGCAATACTACAAATTCCTTTTAGTTTGATTGCAGACCGTTATAGCCGAAAGCCGCTGATCGTATTGGGTTTATTGTTGTTTGCCTTGGGTGGTGCAATCGCAGCAATGTCAGACACAATCTATGGTGTGATTATAGGGCGTGCAATAGCTGGGGGGGGAGCTGTCTCTGCTGTCGTCATGGCGTTATTGGCAGATGTTACGCGTGAAGAAAATCGTATGAAGGCGATGGCAATGATGGGGATGAGTATTGGTCTCTCTTTCGTTATTGCATTTAGTTTAGGGCCATGGTTGACCAGCGTGGTGGGTATTTCAGGCTTATTCTGGGTGACCACACTCATGGGATTACTTGCCATTGCAATGCTATTTCTTGTTCCCAAAACAACACGTCATCATAAAAATTTTCAGCAAGGTTATCTCACTCAGCTAAAACAAGTTTTGAAAATGGGCGATTTAAATCGCTTACATGTTTCTGTGTTTGCTTTGCATTTATTGCTGACGGCGATGTTCATCTATGTGCCTTCTCAATTGATTGACTTTGCAGATATTCCTTTAGCTCAGCATGGTTTGATCTATCTTCCCTTATTGGTAATCAGTTTATTTTTTGCTTTTCCTAGTATCATTCTTGCTGAAAAATATCGAAAAATGCGAGGTATTTTTCTGACGGCGATTACTGGGATCATCGCCGGTTTGATCGTGATGATTTTTGGATTTGAATCGAAATACATTTTGTTGCTTGGTTTAGGTCTTTTCTTTATTGCCTTTAATGTGATGGAAGCACTACTGCCATCTTGGTTATCGAAGGCAGCACCTATCCAATCCAAAGCGACAGCAATGGGTGTGAATGCCAGTGGTCAATTCTTAGGTGCTTTTTTTGGCGGTATACTGGGTGGGCAATTGCTGATGTTAAATAACACTGCTCTAGGCTGGGGGGTACTGACAGGAATTGCCATTCTTTGGCTGTTGATTAGTTTTGGATTAAAGCAGCCACGTTATTTATCATCACTGATTTTGAGTTTGCCCAAAGTCCAAGAAACAGATGAATGGACTTCTCAGTTACTGGCAATTCGTGGTATTGAAGAGGTCGTGGTGATGACTGATCAACAAGTGGTCTATGTCAAAGTTGATAAGCAGCAGTTAGATGACACTGCGCGACAACATTTAACGCACTTGTTGGGTAAAGAGGTAGCCATTTAATCATAACTCTTATAAAGTAAAACATAGAATCGAATAGGAAGATTAGAGCACATGCGCGGCGTGAATAAAGTTATTTTAGTTGGTACTTTAGGTAAAGATCCTGAGACAAAAACATTTCCCAATGGTGGTTCATTAACGCAGTTTTCAATTGCGACAAGTGAATCTTGGACAGATAAAAACTCAGGTGAACGCAAAGAACAAACAGAATGGCACCGTATCGTCTTACATAATCGTTTAGGTGAAATTGCACAGCAATATTTACGTAAAGGTTCAAAAGTTTATATTGAGGGCTCTTTACGTACCCGTCAGTGGACAGACCAAAATGGTCAAGAACGTTACACGACTGAAATTCGTGGCGAACAAATGCAGATGTTAGATTCTAATAATCGTCAGCAAAGTGAAAATGGTGGTGAAGGTTATAATCAACCACGTTTTAATAACAACCAAGGCGGTGGTTATGGCAACCAAGGTGGTTATAACAATAATAATCAAGGTAGCGGTTATGGTAACCAAGCTGGTTATGGTAATAACAACGTTAACCAAGGCTTCCAAAAGCCACAAAATCAACCAGCGCCGAAGCCAATGGCGACAGCACCATCTGATTTAGATGATGATTTACCGTTCTGACACCTACTAGAGATATACTTTTGTTAAATTTTAATGTTTTTTATTATTTAACAATGAATTAAATAGTTAAAAACCCTTTGTATAACAAAGGGTTTTTTGTTTTTATGGTGATATAGTAAAACGTTTGTTCATAGTTGAATTAGGGATAGTTGAATGAAAGACGGGATTATATTTTTAACTTGTGTGCTGTGTAGCAGCATGAGCTTAGCACAATCACCACAATGGACCATGTTTGATCGGGATGATGGGGGCTGGTCATATATTGATAAAACGACTATTAAATCACTCGATCAAGCCTCGCATATTTTTGAAATTGACTATAAATATGTGTATGAACATGGCGTACCCTCATTAAACATCAAACCCAAGGGCTACATACAAGCCGTTCATCAAATTGATTGTCAAAATAAAGCCAGAGCCTATGTCAAAAGCCAGCGTTTTACGCCGCAAGGTAAAGCCGTAGATGATAATAATTCATTCGATACGATTTATTTTGAACCCATGTCAATGCAACTTTCTAAAAATATTAAGTTAATTGAAATGTTATGCATTAAATAAAATTTATTAAAGACTTTGTATAACGCTACAACTTATTGAGATTTGATGCGAATCCATGAGTGATCCTTCAAAGCCTTTTTAAATAACAAGGCTTTGAAGGATAGTTAACCTAAAATTAGAATTTACCATTCATAACGTAAACGGAATAAATGCATATCTGGGGTTTGGAACGTATCATGTGTATATAAACGTTCATAATCAAATCCAAAACCATGGTTAAATCTAGCTGCTATACCAACACCGAGATCACGGCGTTTAAACTCTGAGCCACTGGTATATTCAAGTTGATTTCCCATGATATAGGGCTGAATGAATTTGATACCGTATTCTTCAATCTTGAAGTGCTGTCCCGCATAAAATTCAACGCCATAAGCCTCAGTATTCAGCAATGATTGAAGTTGAAAATCGCTCGATTCACTGTAAGCATCAAAATTTGGAACTAGATTTTTATACCAACCAGCGCCAAAGCTAAGCATCCATTTTCCATCAAAATAAAATAATGAACTTGCCCAAATTTCTTGCTTTAAATCATGTTTATCTTGTTGATTGTTCAGACTAGCATCGTTGTACTTCCATGAGGTCGCCCAACTTAAATTTTTATTTAAATGCACATCAACTGCCAATTCGGCACCATTTTTACGTTGATATTGCACATCCGTATCTGCGACCGTCGTACTATCCTTGAACAAATAGCTGGCATATAAGTTTGCTTTATCCGTTTTGAGCTCATAACGTAAAGTTTTATGAGCTGCTTGCGTACCATCTGTATAAGCGACAGGGCTCCACGTTTGGGGCTGAGCCAAGGTTGAGTAATTCCATAGGTCAGTTTTGGCACCTACAATGTCGTAATAAATACTATAGATTTTTCCAAATTTAACGGTACCGTATGCTGAATCACGCAGACCAATATACGCCTGTTCGGTGGTGATGTTTTCATCAGAAGAACGGTAATGACCGTCCCAATCCAGCATCTTGGGAAGATTGATATAGTTTTGATAGCCTGCAATTAAATGCAAACGTTCATTCCATGCATAATCAGCATTGGCATACATACGGCTATTTGAGCTATAACCATCTCTGCGATATTTCTGATTTTCGTTAGATTGATCGTAATGATCGAAATTTAAGGCTTGTAGACGAATACTACCAGACGTGGTGAGTTTTAAACGATCGGATTCACTCACAATTTGCTGTTCATCAATGAGTGTTATCTCGGCAAATGTAAGATTTGACAAAATAAAGGTGCAGGAAAGCAATAGCTTGTAAAAGCATGGTTTTGACATAGTAACATCCGTGTGACTAGATATGAATTAAGCTGGTGATTCAGCTGATTAAAGCTGAGTAGAAATTAGGTGGTCATTATCGATTTAAAATATCGTTCCAAAATGGAATAGTGGTTGGTGTCTGCAAAACTCAAGAGATGCGTGAATTCAGGCTCTAGTTGCTGCCGAAATTGATAATATTTTTGGCTTTGCCATCTCAGTTCTGGTAACTCATCGAGTCCATACACAATCGTACAGGGCTTAGCAAAGTGCGTAGAATGTTCAACTGGACTTAAGTTTTTAATGTCTAGCTCAGATAAATTTAAAGCCTTGTTTAAATGCGTTTCTTGAATCGGTTTTAGGTCATAGATCCCACTGAGTAATACCGCTGAACAAATCAAGGGATGATCTAAATTTAAAGCAGCCAAATGGGCACCAGCAGAATGTCCAACCACAATGACATTGGGGCTGATCCAAGTTTGTTTGTGGATATAATCGAGCGCTTTGCGAATTTGTAGATTAATCAGATTTAAACTACTTTGAGGCGCTAAATCATATTCAACCAACACACATTGAGCATTTTGCTTTAAAACAAATTCAGCAACAAAGGCAAAATCCCTTTTTTCACACCATTGCCAATAACCACCATGTATAAAAATAACAGTAGTATTGGTGGCAACAGGTGTGGGGAAAAAATCAAGTGTAGATCTTCGCTGAAAGTCGTACTGTAAATCGGCAATATGATGGTGTTGCTTATAAGTCGCTTGGCTCATTTTTTGAAAATCAGATAAGATCTGATTTTCATCCGTCACAGTTTGCGAGTTGTCATAGAGCATGATTTACAGCTCCTTTACTAGGCTTGTTCATTTTCAGTTAATTGATGCTTTAAGGATGATTTCTTCATTTTATAGAAAATGATTAACATCACGATAAAAGGCACGCCAAACTGGAGAGTTGATTTAAATTCTTGCGTAAACCATGTGGTAAGCGTGATTGCAAGAATGGCAAACAAACCAATAAAGGAAATATAACGACTACCAGGAATGCTGTATTTGAGGTGGATATTATTTTTTGCTAAGTTCTTTCTAAAGAAGTAGTGTGTGGCAAAGATCGCCCCCCAAGTAAATAAAGCTCCAAACATGGACAGTGCAATCATGATTGGAAATGCTGATTCGGGATTAATGCTATATACAATACTCGCCACGGCAATACCTGTTGCCGAAAGTAGCAAGGCATTGATGGGCACCCCATTTTTACGAATTTTACCAAACAGTTTCGGTGCATCTCCTGAACGTGACAAACTGAATAACATACGCGTTGAGATATATAACATGCTGTTCATTGCGGACAGTGCTGCCACAATCACAATGAAGTTTAAAATATGATTAGCAAAAGGAATGCCGACAATTTGCATAACAGACACGAAAGGACTGGTTGCACCTGGTGCTATCAATTGAGTCCATGGAACGAGAGTGACAATTAAACTCAGCGATAGTAAATAAAATAGAAATAAGCGAATCGCAGTGCTTTTGAAAGCGTATTTAACTGCTTTTTCAGGATCATTGGCTTCACCTGCAGCAACCGCGATCATTTCGATACTGAGATAACTAAAAATAGAAATAATGACACCAATCCAAACACCTTTAAATCCATTTGGCATAAAGCCATCATGTGCAGTGAGATTGTGAGTTAGCGCTTGATGAGGATTTGGATCTTGCGTCAAAATACCTATTGCCAACAGAATAAACACAATGATGGCAAACACTTTGATCGTCGAAAACCAATATTCAACTAAGCCAAATGCTTTGACACTATAAGCATTTACTGCGAGAAGTACGGTTGAAAAAAACACGATCCAAATACCTGAACCGACATGAGGAAACCAAAGTTTCATATAGTCAGCCACGGCGGTAATTTCAGTGCCTACAGCCAACACGATACATGCCCAGTAGCTATAACGAACTAAGAAACCAGAAAGTGGGTTGATATAATGTTCAGCGTAAGCACCAAACGAGCCTGAAGTGGGGTGTTGTACAGTCATTTCTGCCAAGCAAGCCATTAGTGCAAAAGCAATTAATCCGCCGATCGCATAGCTTAGAATGACAGCAGGTCCTGCAAAACTAATGGCAAATTTACTGCCCATGAATAGACCGGTGCCAATGGCACCGCCTATTGCAATCATGCCCATTTGTTTAGCGGTTAATTTTTTATGTAATCCTGCTTCGCGTGTTTGAATTTTATCGAAGTTACTCATAAGCCCTCCTGGCCATGGTGATGTAAAGTGAGTAACTGAATTAAGTTACTTGACCTCGCACCGAATATTTTTCATTTTTCCATTCTTCATTCAGCATCACTTGTTTAAGATGTTGAACAGCATGCCAAATGTCTTCATAGCTTAGGTACAAAGGTGTGACCCCAAATCTGAGCACGGCTGGCTCTCGGTAATCTCCAATCACACCACGTGCAACAAGCGCTTGGACAATGGCATAACCGTGTTCATGGCAATAACTCACATGACTACCACGCTGTAAATGATCGATTGGTGTAATTAACTCAAAACCAAATTCAGCACATTCCTGTTCAACCAATTGAATAAAGAGATCTGTTAAATTTAGAGATTTTTCTCGGATCTTTTGCATGTCAGTTTTTAAGAACACATCTAAACCACATTCGATCAAACTCATGGACAAAATACTTTGTGTGCCACATAAAAAACGACGAATGCCTTGAGCTGGCTCGTAGTGATCAGCCATATCGAAAGGACGTTGATGACCCCACCATCCTGAAAGAGGTTGCCAAAATTTATTTTGGTGTTTTGCATTTACCCAGATGAGGGCAGGAGAACCTGGTCCACCATTAAGGTATTTATATGTGCAACTTACGGCAAAATCACTTTGGGTCTTGTTTAAATCGATTGGAACAGCGCCTGCAGAGTGGCATAGATCCCAGATGACCAAAGCGTTATATTGATGAATCGTTTGGTTGACTTGTTCCATGTCATAGAAATAGCCTGAGCGGTAATTGATATGTGACAACACCACAACTGCCGTTTGATGGGCTTTCAGAGTGGTTTCTAATTCATCAGGATGTTCGATTAAAACCAGTTGGTAGCCTTTTTGAACAAGGTCAATATAACCTTCAATAATATAGAGGTCAGTCGGGAAGACGTCCTTTTCCGCAATAATCACTTTACGTTCAGGAGCGATTTCAGCTTGGATTTTGACAGCAGCAGAGAGTGCTTTAAATAAGTTGAGTGTGGTTGAATCAGAGATCACCGTTTCGCCTGGATTTGCCCCAATGAGCTGAGCCACCTTATCACCTAACCGAGTCGATAATCCCCACCAATCCGCTTTGTTCCAGCTATTGATGAGATCTTCCCCCCACTCTTGGCTCACCACTTCTTGAGCACGTGTTAAAGCAGATTTAGGGCGTGCACCAAGGGAATTTCCATCTAGATAGATAGTATTCTCAGGTATAGCAAATTCATTTTTTAAATGTTTCAGTTCGTCTTCAGCATCCCATGCTTTGCATTGATCTAAGGTAATCATTTTTATCCTGACTCGGTCCGTGTTATTTCATTCGATTTTATCACGGTAATTTTTAGTATTTATCCGATAATTATGCTTGAAATTGCATGAAAACTGGATAGTATTCGAATTAAATATAAAAAATCAGGATGATATTTAGGAATGAATTTAGACCTCATTGATCATAAAATTTTAAGACTATTACAACAAAATGCACGACTAAGTCATCAGGAATTGGCAGATTTAGTGAATCTTTCTGCTTCAGCATGCCATCGACGTGTCAAAATTTTAGAAAACAATGGAGTCATCGAAAAATACCAAGCAAAAATTAATTATGAAAAATTGGGTATTCAGGTTGAGGCGATTGTCGAAATTAAACTCAATCAGCTGACCGAATCAGATCATCAGCATTTTCTGAGCCAGATTCGTAATTTTGATGAAGTGATCAATGCTTTTATAATTACAGGGGATTCGAATTACGTTCTCTTTGTGGCCACCAAAGATTTAAATGGGTTTTCCCAGTTTATTATTAATAAGTTAAACAAAATTAAAGGTATAGCCAACATTAATTCTAAAATTATTCTTGAAAAAGTGATCGAGAAGACCTTCATGTGATCATTAATTTTTTTATGAAAAGTGAATCCGTATTTTAAAATCAACCTCGAATTGATTTTACAAGCGATGTTTTTTTATGAGTTAAAACACATAAAACTGCTATTATGGTCCATCTTTTTTTTAAAATAATTCTATGAACAAACATTACAAATATATATACACTAAATTTAGTTTTTTTGGTTCATTACCTACATATAAGGTGTTTCTGAATGAACAAAATAAGATCGTAAAATGGGTCTTTGCTGATAACTCTTTTATCTATGGGTATATATCTGATTGGGCATTGAATCATTCTGGTTTAGATGTGGGAAAGGCTACTTGGGCTGAAGAGTCGACATTATTACTAAATAATGAAAAATTTAAACTCAATTTGTATAGGTCTTTACATCAAAAATTTAAAACAGAATTATCTGAATAATTTATCTAGTAACGATAATGATTTTATAGTTTTTGATAAAAATAAATTATTTAGATTGCTATATATCTCAAATTAGCGTACAAATGCACTTGTTGATGCGGGATGGAGCAGTCTGGTAGCTCGTCGGGCTCATAACCCGAAGGTCGTTGGTTCAAATCCAGCTCCCGCTACCAATTAAAAACTAATTTAAAAGTTTACAACCTAATTGCGGTCGATCTGTAGTTAGGTTTTTTTATTAAAGAAAATTAAATCAATTAAATATGTGTTATATTGGTTTTCTAGAATTATAATTTTATTGTTTACTAATTTTATTTTGATCTGATATTAATTACATCTTTCATTCTATTAAAAGTCTATCTTCAAAATTATTTTCTAATTATTCATTACATAATATAGGAAATAAATGATGTCTAATTTAACAACTGGTACTGTTAAGTGGTTCAACGAAACTAAGGGTTTCGGATTTATCGCTGTAGATAATGGTCAAGATGTATTTGCTCATTTTAGTGAAATTCGAGCAAATGGTTTCAAGAATCTAGTCGAAGGACAGCGAGTTCAATTTGTTGTGCAACAAGGTCAGCGTGGCTTACAAGCAAGTGATATTGTAGCTATTTCATGAATACCTCATTAATTGAGGTGAAAGATCAGTTTGAAGTTAAATATGCAGTGATAGGTACATTTAATACTTCGCAGCATGCTTCGAACTTATCTCAAATAAATATTAAATTTATCACTGTTAATAATGAAAATATAAGACCTAGTTTTGATTTAAATTTTCATAGTTTAAATACTGGTAAAATTTATCAGCTCATTTAAATATTAAAATTAAACCATAAAGTATTTTTTATGGTATAATCGTTGTTGATCGAATCCGTAAGCGAAACGGAAGTGTTTAGATAGAACTTAGAATTGCGTATTCTCAATTTATAGATTTTAATATCTATGATGTCTAAACAGTTAACGCAGAGCATGAACTCGCACCATGCCGATCTTAGAAGTCCACAATCTCATTGTGGGCTTTTTATAATTAAATACATGCTAATGTAAAATTGTAATTTGAATTATAGGCTTGAGCCTCTTCGATATCAGAATCCATACTCTCGATTTAAATATTTAATATTATTTTTAATTTTACATGAGCTCATTAATGAGTAAGTGAAAATGAATATCTCTAATGGCTGGACTACAGCAAAAGCAGTGAATGGTGAAACCATTCGAATTAACATTATCCCATTTCATAAAGTTCAAAATACGATGAGAGGGCAAATTCTTGTAGAAGTTTCTAAACAAGTTGAAGTCGAATCAGGTGAAGTATTTGAAATAAACTTAGATGGCCGATCTTTTTTCTTGGGATTTAATAATCTATATAAGATTATGATTTAAAAATATTTTTCATAAATGATGCTATTTTTAGTAGTAAAACCTTTAAAGATCATCAAGATAAATTTAAGAAAGCGATACAAAATCACAGACTCTGGTCTCGAGAGGATATAGTAGCAAGTATCCCAGCATAAAAATAAGAGAAGCCTAGATTCACTATCTAGGCTCTTTTTTTAGGTAGTCATGATAGGTTTATTGATCGAATTATTTTGATTGGTCTTAAGTAAATATACCGTGAATAATCTGAGCACAGTTCATCATAGAGCTTTTAGACTCGTAATTCGAGCGACGTTAGATCGCTACTTGATTTATTTCTATTGATGACCTTGAGTAATTTGATACAAAGTTAATTTTGATTTGTCTAGAGAATTGCTATTCTTGAGCTAGCGCTTGAAAATTTGTGATCCTAGACAGTATCGTGGACAACAAATCCCTCTAAATTCTTAAAATATTTCTGTTCAAAGGCTTCTGGGCTTAACCAGCCGTTTGCGG
>NZ_JBWYIQ010000014.1:0-73791 GCF_056779795.1 Acinetobacter sp. ANC_7682
TCAGAAGTGAAACCTCTTAGCGCTGATGGTAGTGTGGGGTTACCCATGTGAGAGTAAGTCATCGCCAGCTCATTATTCTAAACACCCCCTTCAATAGAAGGGGGTGTTTTTTATATGTGAAAAGAAAAAAATAAAGATATAAAAATAAAGGGAAATGCATGGGTACTGGAAAATTAACTTCTAAATCGATGTCTTCACATAGTTAATTACAAGCGCAAAACATATTAATGAATACAAAATGCCTGTATCGTTAACAGGCATTAGTGGTAGTCCAGATCAAATTCGTAAGCAGCTGACTGAACTCTATAAGAAAGAATATATCGCAGAGTGGCGTAAATTCTTGAATGGAATTTATTATGCAAAACAACCTGATTTTGCCCAGCAACATAAAACAATAGATTTATTGGGTGAGCCTCAAAACTCCCCGATACGTTTGCTTATTGAGCATACAGCGAAAGAAACCAATTGGGATAACCCTGTAGTTCAAGCGGAATTGGCTGCTCCACAAACAGGATTTATCGCTTGGTTTAAACGTAAGGTTCTTCGTCAAGATAATACCAATGAAATTCAACGTGCAGCTGAGCGCGCCCAAGGTGCTATCTCAAAAGAATTTAACGTTTTTTATCAGTTGGTTCGTAAACGTGATGATCAGCAAAATAAATCATTACTTGATGAGTATTTAGAAAATCTCGCACAGGTACGCAGTAAGTTCAATGATCTCCGAAATGCAGGGGATATTGGCCCAAATGCGATGGCTTTGGTAAAACAAACCATCAATGAACAAACCTCAGTATTTAATACTACGCAAAAACTTGTCGATGAAAAACTGACGGTAGGTCTGAATGATATTGACAATAAGCTCATTCAAAAGCTTTTGGTGAGTCCACTGACACAATCCTTTGCAAGCTTAATCACGCCAGCACAAGATGAGATTAATAAATTATGGGTGATGCAAGCTTATCAACCGTTTAATCAGACTCTGAGCCAAAAGGTTCCATTCAATACCTCGGCTTCAATCCAAGCGACGAGTAGTGAAATCGGTCAAATCTTCGGTGAGGGCGGTAGTATTGCCAATTTTGTTAAAGAAACGCTCGATCCATTTGTGATTCGTCGTGGCTACACACTGACTTCTAAAACGTGGAAAGACCAAGGCATTATCTTGAATCCACAATTTGTGATGAGTTTCCAACGCTATGTTTCACCACTTAACGGTGTAGCTACAGGTACTTTGTCACAAGGTTCTGCGCCTGCTGCGACCAATCAGTCCAACTTCCAATTCTATCCATTGTCTAATCCACAGTTGCTGTCTTATACGATTGATATTGATGGTCAACGTATGGTCTTTGAAAATGGTATCCAACAGTGGGTGAACTTTGTTTGGCCGAATACTGGTGCTATTCCTGGAGCACGTATTACTGCAGTCGATCTCGAAGGGAAAACGCATACGATTTTTGATGCACCAGGTGAATACGGGATCAATCGTTTGATCGACTCTTCACAACGTCGTGATCAAAATGGTGTCATCGAAATGACTTGGGTAAGTGCTCAACAACCATCATTAGCGGTAAAAGTAAACTTCCGTTTGATCAGTGGAAATTCAGGTCAAGGTGGAACAGGCGTTGGCTCTAATCGTGATTTAAACGGTTTGCAATTGGTTGATAAGGTGACGACCAACAAGGCGACAGCACGTGTGGTATCTGCTCAAAAGGCACCAACACCAGCACCTCAAGCTGAGAATTCAACGAATACTGTATTGCAAAATGCAACACAAGGAGCACAGCCATGATGTATGGAGTACAACTTAAGATGGATCATCAGTAGGAGGCGATATGTACAGTGTGAAAACAACGCCTTTGTACTATGGTAAGAGTCCTGCTCGTGGCGATTTTCTGAAAACCAAAGGACAGTATTCTCTGATTCAAGTGATTGATCAGTGGATTACTGAAGCGCTTGAAATGGCAATGAGAAATCCAAACTTCGATCAAAATTATCAAAGTTTGGCATCATTAGATTTCTTTATTGCCAATCCGCGTGAAAATATGTTCTTGGTTGCAAACTTAGTGACCAGCCAAGACAGCTCAGGTCGTCAGTTTCCTATGGTGTTGAGTCACTTATTGGAAGTGGATGCACCCTACCAAAATTTGCTCTATGCACCTTATAGCTATAAGCCAGTTTTGATTGACTTATTTCAAAGAAACCGAGTGATTCGTCAAATTCGAGATGCTGATGATTTAATCGAAAAACTGGCTCAGCTCAAAAAAGAAATTCAAGTTCTTGATGTAACTGAATCAACCGCTTTTTTTGAAAATCACACCATGCATTCGTTTGCACAAATGATGAAAATATCGGTCTATGAGCTTGCACAAAGCATGATTGGACTAGGTCTTTTACTCCAACCTGTATTAAAAAATGGAACGAGTAAACTGAATAAGGTGTTAATTTTACCGATTCACAACCCTAGTTTTTGTTATGAAATCGCAGCATTCTGGGTTAGTTTAATCGCAAGATTTTTGCCAAAACATAATACCGAAGTGTTAATTGGTATTCTTCATTCAGAACGTCCAGTTTTATTATTTGGCTTTCAGGGCGCAGATATTGAAGCATTAAGTGATATTTTCAATCAAAACTTAAGCTCTGAACATTGGGTTTCATTGGTACAAGCACAGTGGATTGATCGCTATTTGGAGCAAAATGCAGGTCTTGCTGCACTCGAGCAATCTTTGTGCGAACGACAGTTAAGTTTAAATCAAGGAATGAAATTATTCCGACAGACTTTTATAGAAGAATAATGATGAAGAAAACCTTATTAAAGATTTCACTGCTTAGTTCGATATTGAGTTTAAGTGTTATATCGTTTGCGAAAGAAATTATCGTTGAGGGAGTTGTTCCTAACGAGATGAGCAAACAGGCCATATAGAGTAAAATGAAAGTGGTCTATAGCCAAGACCAAATTATCGATAAAATTCAGGTTCGTCCTGTCACTGCACCCAATGGATGGAGTGATTCCGTAACCCAAGTCATCACACCTGATCTTAAAAAAGTTTCTCAAGGAAAATTGAGTGTAAGAGGAACACAAGTTGAGCTCACAGGTAAAGTCCTCAATCAAAATGATATCGTACCGACTCAAAATACATTTCAAAATTTAGTTGTGGCACCTTATCGCTTTAATGCACAGTTATCTGTGAATCATGCAGAACAAGCTATCATTGATAATGCTTTAAAAAATCGAATTATTGAATTTGTTTCTGGAAGTGCCACACTTTTACCAGCAGGCACACAAATTTTAGACGAAATGGTGGTTGCGCTAAACAAAGTTCAAGGCAAAAATGTCAAAATTATCGGACATACTGACAGTCAAGGTAATCCACAGAAAAACAAAGAATTGAGCTTGCAACGTGCGGATGCAGTAAAACAATATTTGATTGCGAAGAATATTTCACCTTCACGATTAAGTACAGCGGGTATGGGTGCTGATGAACCTGTTGCAGACAATGCAACGGAAGAGGGTCGTAAGAAAAATCGACGAATCGAGTTTGAAGTTCAATAAAATATTATAAAAGGAATAAGTGTATGGCTTTCCCTTATATTACGATTGGCTCTCCAACCACAGGTGGTGGGCAGGTTATTTCAGCAAATAGTTCTTTCTTAATCGAAGGTAAGCCAGTTGCTTGTGTAGGGGATAAGGCCACCTGTCCTAAACATAAAACGGTGACGACAATTGTTGCGGGTGACAGCAAAATGGTTATTATGGGAAAACCCGCCGCACAGCATAATTCACCTTTGGCATGTGGATGCAAATGTATAGGGAATCAAAGTTTAACGGTTGGACAAAATTAGTTAATTCATTGCGATCTGTATCTAAAAAGAACCCTCTAATTTTAGAGGGTTCACTTTTTCAACTATAATTTTATCTCGATCAAAGTGTCTTCGGTATTTATAATCGCGCACCTATTGATGATCAGAAGATGATTTTTACGCACTTACATATTGCACAATTTTATCAAACGCAGATTTAAGCGCTTTATCATCGAATTCATTGCCTTCGAATGTTTCATTGCGATTGCGTGCAAAAATATCGCGAATCTCAACCACGGCATTTGAGTCGACTAAACCTAATTGCGTAGCAACTTGACGGATTTGATCGATAGAGCGAGAGCCATTACTACCGCCATAACTGACATAAGCAGCAGGTTTTCCATTCCACTCTTTACCTAAATAGTCAAGTGCATTTTTAAGTGCAGGGCTGTAACCATGATTATACTCAGGACTAATAAATATAAATGCATCACCTTTCGCGATTTGAGCAGCCCATTCTTGTTGCTTAGGTTGATCATATATACCCGTTAGTGGTGGATTTGCTCCAGTGAAAAACGGTAAATCCCATTCTTTTAAGTCCACAATTTCTGTCTGAATCGTGCTGTAGTTATATGATGAAATCGTGTTTTGAACCCAATTTGCAACTTTAATGGCTGTGCGGCCTTCTCGAACGCTTCCCACAATAATTTGAATATTCACCAAATTAATCCTTCTAACTGTTATCACACTGACTTTAAAATGTTTTTTTTTAAAAAGGTAGATCGAAAATGTATCTAAAAAAAGCGCCATAAGGCGCTTTTTTATGTACGAATCAGGCATTACATAATTTTGATGCCTTGCTGACCTGCTGGTGTTACTTTGAAAATTTCAACTTCAAAAGTAATATCTTTACCAGCAAGCGGATGGTTAAAGTCGACCTCAGTGATATCATCACCAACCGATTTAACCACACCATATAATGACTGCTTTGCTTTATCTTCAAACTCAATCATTTGACCTTCAGCAGGACGTTGCTCAAATTTAACAGTATCAAATTTTTGCACGTTCTCTTGGTTCCAAGGGCCAAAAGCATCTTCAGCAGGTAAACTTACTGTACGACGGTCCCCCGCACGTAAGCCAAATAAAGCTTTTTCAAAACCAGGCAATAAGCTGCCATCACCTATCACAAGGCTTACAGGTTCTTCGCGACTACGTGTATTATCAATTTCAACACCATTTTCAATGGCTACTGAAAAGTGTAAATGTACTTTTGCACCCGCTTCAATGCGAGTATCTTCATTTGGATTAATAAAATCAGTCATTTTGCGCTTCCGCACGTTGAATACGATGTTTCTCTAAGAAAAAAGTATCGATAAGCATTAAGATGGTACCTAAAGTAATGGCACTATCTGCAAGGTTAAAAGCAGGGAAGTGACTATTGTTGTAGTAGACATGAATAAAATCAACAACATAGCCTAAACTTACTCGATCAATAAGATTACCAATCGCCCCACCTAAGATGAGTGCGATTGCTAAAGGCAATACTTTCATGTTTTTTGGCATACGCATAATCCAAAACACAAAAATAACCGAGACAATTCCTGCAAGCGATGTAAAGAAATAACGTTGCCATCCACCGGCATCGGACAAGAAACTAAAGGCAGCGCCGTAGTTATGTAGTAATGTCCAATTTAAAAAAGGTAAAACAGGTACAGGGTCTGCATAAGTCAGATGTGTACTTGCTATCCATTTAGTCCATTGATCCAAAATAATGGCAACAATAGACAATCCTATCCACCACAAATTGTGGGGATAGAATTGGAATAAACCTTTTTTATTATTTTGTGGATTAGGCATATTTTCTCTCTTCGCCTTGACCTGTAGGGAGGTTAATAATACAACGACCACATAGTCCTGGATGTGATGGATGTGTATTCACATCAGGCAGAACATGCCAGCAACGAACGCATTTTTCGCCGTCAGCCGCTGAAACTTTCACGTTCAAGCCTTCAAGATCAGATGCTTCACCTTGTGCTGTATCAAAGGTATTCACAATCACTTGAGACGTAATCAGTACGAAACGAAGTTCGTCACCTAATTTGTCGAGCACAGATTTAAGCTCATCATTTGCCCAAAGCTCAACCTTCGCAGACAAGTTTGAACCTACAGTTTTCGCACCACGTGCTGCTTCGATAAACTTATTCACTGCTGATTTCACATTGATCAATGTTTGCCATTCAGTTTCTGATACGACATTGGCACTTGATGCAGTCGGAATATCATACCATTCAGCAGTGAAGACATATTTCTCAGTTTGACCGGGAATCAATGGCCAAGCTTCTTGTGCGGTGAACGTTAAAATAGGTGCCATCCAACGTACAAATGCTTGAACCAAATGGTACAACGCAGTTTGTGCAGAACGACGTGCTTGAGAATCTGCTTTGGTGGTGTACTGACGGTCTTTGATAATGTCTAGGTAGAAACCACCTAAATCGTTGATACAGAAATTCGTTAGCGCACTTGTCACGATATGGAAGTTCATATCTTCGTAAGCTTTCTGAATCGTTTCTTGCACTTCTGAAGCACGTTGCAAGATGTATTGATCAAGTGCAATCAAATCATCAATCGCTAAGCAATCAGTCGTAGGTTGGAAACCATTTAAGTTTGCTAACAAGAAACGCAATGTGTTACGAATACGACGGTAACCGTCTGAGGCACGGTTAAAAATTTCTTTACCTGCGGTCATTTCATAACGGTAGTCTGCAGATGCGATCCAGAAACGAAGGCCATCAGCACCCATATCTTTAATGATATCTTGCGGCGTGATGACGTTACCGATCGATTTCGACATCTTACGGCCTTTCTCATCGACCACGAAGCCGTGTGTCAACAAGCCTTTATACGGTGCGCGTTCGTTGATTGCCATTGAAGTCAACAATGAAGATTGGAACCAACCACGGTGTTGGTCTGAACCTTCAAGGTACAAATCAGCAGGGTCTTGTAGCTCTTCACGTTCACGAAGGACTGCAAAGTGTGTTGTACCTGAATCGAACCATACGTCTAAAGTATCTCGAACAGCGTTATAGCAATCTGCATCATCACCGATGAATTCGCGTGCATCACGGTTATACCAACCATCAATACCTTCTTGCTCGATTAACTTCGCAACTTCTTCAATCAATTCAGGTGTACGAGGGTGTAACTCGTTAGTATCTTTATGAACGAAGAATGGAATTGGCACACCCCAAGTACGTTGGCGAGAGATACACCAATCTGGGCGACCTTCGATCATCGCTTGAATACGGTTTTTACCCCAATCTGGTACGAACTCAATATCATTTTCAATCGCGTTCAATGCACCTTGGCGTAGACCTTTGGCATCCATGCTGATGAACCATTGTGGTGTTGCACGGAAGATAATCGGTGTTTTATGGCGCCAGCAATGTGGGTAGCTATGTTTAATCACAACATGTGCCCAAAGTTTGCCTGCTTCAGTCAATGCTGCAATAATTTTTGGATTGGCTTTGTAGATGTGCTCGCCTGCAAAGAGTGGCGAAGTTGGTAGATATACACCATTACCACCGACTGGGTTTTCAACTTTTAAGTTGTACTGTAAGCCAACTTTATAGTCGTCTACACCATGACCTGGTGCAGTATGTACAGCACCTGTACCGCTACCGTCAGTCACGTGCTCACCTAAGATTACAGGCACTTGGCGTTCAGCGATCAGTGGGTGTTGCAGAACAAGGTTTTCAAGTTTTGCACCAGTGAATTCTGCAAAGACTTCAAATGCAGTAAAACCATAACGCTGAGTAGCTGATTCAACCAATGATTTCGCAAGAATGAAGTTTTGAGGTACTTTGTCTTCGCCAGTCGCTTTCACAAGTTGATATTCGAGATCAGCATGAAGCGCAACCGCTTGGTTGGCAGGCATGGTCCAAGGTGTTGTGGTCCAAATCACGATGTCGGTACGTTCAGCAATGTCTACACCCAAACGTGCAGAAAGGTCAGCTAAATCAACAACGATGAAACCCACATCAATTGCGTCTGATTTTTTATCTTCGTATTCAACTTCAGCTTCAGCCAATGAGGAACCACAGTCTAAACACCAGTTGACGGGTTTAAGACCTGGTTCGATATGACCTGCTTTGGCAATAGCACCCAATGAACGCACGATGTCGGCTTCTTGTTTGAAGTTCATCGTTAAGTACGGATTGTCCCAATCACCAAACACGCCCATACGCACGAAGTCTTTCTTTTGCAGTTCAACTTGTGTGTAAGCATATTCACGGCAGGCTTTACGGAATGTAGAAGCATCTACTTTTACGCCGACTTTACCGACTTTTTCTTCAACTTTAAGTTCAATTGGAAGACCATGACAGTCCCAACCCGGTACGTATGGTGCATCAAAACCATCCATCACTCGGCTTTTAATGATGATGTCTTTTAAGACTTTGTTAACCGCATGACCTAAGTGAATTTGACCATTCGCATATGGAGGGCCGTCATGAAGCACATATTTTTTCTTGCCAATACGCGACGCACGAATCTGCTGATAAATGTTGTCGGCATACCACTCTTCTAACCATTTCGCTTCACGTACTGCGAGATTTGCTTTCATAGCAAAGTCAGTACCTGGGAGGTTTAGCGTGGCTTTATAGTCCACTGCATTTTCAGGAGTTTGCTTATCGCTCATGCAAGTTGTCTTCCAATTTAATCAGTCTAAAGCTGACGCGTTTTACAAAAATTAAGGAGTATTAATAAGGAAAGTTGGGGTTATTTCGGCGAAACTCAAGCAGTTGCTCAACATCATCATCGATCCCAGCTTTGAGTGCTTCTAGCGAAGGATAATTCTTTTCGCCATGAACAAAGTTCAAAAATGTTACCCGCATTAACAGGCCATACAGATTAGCAGAAACATCAGGGAAATGTACTTCTAATCGCCACTCTGGATGTTCCTGTTCGATGGCTGGTCGGGTGCCGACATGTCCTGCACCGAAAAGGGCTGTAGCCTTATAACCAGCGATACCTTGATATTCGGCATTTTCATTGCGAACTTTGTCTTTTAACGATTCTGTTTCACAAATCACTTCAACACCATAGATGCCATGCAAACAGGGTTTATGGCGGTTTAGACGAACATTGATAGTTGGAAAGTTAATGGTGCGACCGATTTGATCACCATATTGAACACGACCCGTAATGCTATACGGGCGACCAAGTAGCTCCGCAGCTTTTTTAAGATCACCTGCAGCCAAAGTTTGGCGTATTAAGGTGGAGCTAATACGCTCGCCATTCAGTTCAACGTTATCTAAATCGGTGACTTGAAAACCATAATCGCGCAAGAATTGGCTATTACCTTGTCGGTTTTTCCCAAAATGATGATCTTCACCGAGTACCAGACTTTGGGTATTAAGTTTGTATTTTAGAATATCAGCAAACTCTTCCGCACTTAAATTACGGAAAGTGTCATCAAATTTGGCAACAACAATATAGTCGATACCAAGTGCAGCCAAATGTTCCACTTTTTCACGTAATGAACTAATTCGTGGTGGTGCATCGTAACTTTTAAAATATTCTAAAGGCTGTGGCTCAAAAATCATCACCACAGTTTTTAAATCTTGTTGTTGTGCAATGTCTTTTAATTGCTGAACCATCGCCTGATGACCCAAATGAACACCATCAAAATTGCCAATGGTGACGGCAGTTTTGGGCAATTGAAAGTTGGGCGCTAAAGCATTCAGACGGAGTAGCTTCATGGGCGAAATGGTGACTAAAATTAATTTGGGCTATATATTGCCATATTCTCACAGTTTCGTCTTGTTGTTGTGTTTTTATTCAATACTTTTCTTATTCTAGATCAAGACGCTTGAGTCATTAGATCAAAGAAACTTTTATTTCGGGATATATTTTTGTCTAATGTATTCCATTCGAAATTTAATGAGTAAGTGATGTCTGATCTAGCCCTAATTATGGCCTTAGCAAGCGAATCTAAAGGATTATTCGAAGCTGAAAATATTGCAGTACATTACAGTGGTATTGGTAAGGTCAATGCAGCATTTAAAGCTTTTGAAGTGATTCAAAAAACGGGATGCACAATTTTGCTGAATTTAGGAACAGCAGGAAGTTCGCATTTTGATGCACATTCCTTGGTTGAAGTAACGACATTTGTACAGCGAGATATGGATGTTTCACCGCTTGGCTTTGAAGTTGGTGTTACACCGATGGATCAGGAATTTCCCGCAGCGATTAACCTAGAGCCGTATTTTCAACATCTTCCCAAGGGCATTTGTGGGACTGGCGATAGCTTTGAAACTGGTGAACCTAAGGTGCCATGTCAGTTGGTTGATATGGAAGGATATGCGCTCGCCAAAGTATGTAAGAAACTTGGCGTTCGTTTGATTTCCGTGAAATACATTACAGATGGGGCAAACGACACCGCACATTTAGATTGGGAGGAGAACTTGTTGTTGGGCGCTCAAAAATTATTGGCTTTATATCAGAGTATGGAACACTAGATTTTGAAGATTTTGAAGATTTTGAAGATTTTGAAGATTTTGAAGATTTTGAAGATTTTGAAGATTTTGAAGATTTTGAAGATTTTGAAGATTTTGGCGACCATAGAAACTATGGTCGTATGCCAGAGATCAATCTCGAAGAGATTTAGAGAAACCAATTATGGTCGAGGTAAAATACCGTATAGCATCATATGGACTGTATGCTCAATGGTACGTTGATACATGGTGCGATTGCGCAAGGTTTTTCCCGTTACCATTTCAGTTTGGGTGCTAAAATCAGCATAGTTTTGTGTGATACCCCAAAGGTTAATAATTAAAACCTCAGCATCGATCTTGTCTGATATTTTGCCTTGCTCTTGCCACGTGGAAATGACTTTAGATTTGCGTTTGAAGAGTTTTTTTAATGGGCCTTTCAAAATTGGCAGGATATGTGGTGCGCCTTGGATAATTTCTAAAGCAAATAATTTTGATGCCTTATGTTGAGTACGGGAAACCTCAATCTTTTGCATGAGATATTGCGTGATCGCTTCAGCAGGCTCTAAATCAGCTTCCAACATTTGCAGTGGAGCTAACCATTTTTGCATGACAGTAGTCAGCACTTCGACATAGAGCGCTTCTTTATTTTCATAGTAATAGAAAATATTCGATTTGTGCATTTCCGCGAGTTGTGCAATTTCATCTAAGCTTGCACCACTAAAACCATACACAGAAAACACATCTAATGCAGCAGCTAACAGCTGTTGACGTTTTTGCGTACTCTTCTTTTGTTCCATCTCGTCAGTAAATTATAAAAAGGAACCTCAAATTGTACGGCAAAACGTGCGATTTGTGCACAAGGATTGGGTCATTTGCAAAAGAATATGAAGAATAATTGTGTAGTTAAGTGATAAAACTAATAATAAGACACTTGTACAATTTATTTTAGAAACAAATACATATTGCTCATATGGAAAATGATGATCGAGAATATCTTTTAATTTAATTAAAAAAAGCCATTTACCAGTACGAAAAGTGTCTAATTTTCCGACGAAAATTAGACACTTCCATTTACCTTATTCAACAATTTAGAATGTCATATTTTGCATCGATTAGGTTGAAAGTACGGCTTCCAAAACTTGTTGTTCAAGCTCTGCAAATTTGACATTTTTTTGTCGCGGTCGTGGTAAATCTACTTTGAACTGATGTGCGATATGACCTTTATCGAGCAAAATAATACGATCTGCTAACTGGACTGCTTCACTGACATCATGTGTCACTAAGATGGTGGTGAAGCCTTGTTCTAACCATAGTTTCTCAATCAGATTTTGCATGTCTAAACGCGTAAGCGCATCTAAAGCCCCCAAAGGTTCATCAAGTAATAGTATTCGAGGTGTATGAGACAAGGCACGTGCTAGCGCTGCTCGTTGACGTTGTCCACCTGACAGTTGTGCAGGCCAAAGTTCAGATTTTTCATTTAAGCCAACTTTTTCCAATAATGCTTCAGCCTTATCATGCTGGGATTTATCTAAGCCCAATTGCACATTTTTTAAAATGCTTTTCCATGGTAATAGGCGAGGATCTTGGAACATGACGCGGATGTCATCAGCGGTAATACCTTCACGAAAGTTCAGTGCAGATTTAAATTTAATCTCACCATAACTCGGTTGTTCTAAATCCGCGATTAACCGTAACAACGTACTCTTACCACAGCCACTTCGACCCACAATGGCAACAAATTCACCAGGTTCTATATGTAGGTCTAAATCCTCTAATACTTTAACTTTTCCATAAAACTTGTGCAGTTGTTCAATATTGATTTCTGCACCGATCTTTTGTGGAGCTGATCTGGCATGATCTGGAATGACATGTTCATCAGCGAGGTTTGAAATACTTAAATCAGTCATACGTATTCCTATTTTTGATAGCCTGGATGCCAGCGTAATAAATATTTTTCTAAGGCAACCGCGAGTACATCCGCTAATTTACCAAGTAGGGCATATAGTAGAATCCCAACTAAAACGACATCTGTTTGTAAAAATTCACGCGCATTCATGGTCATGTAGCCAATCCCAGCTTGTGCCGAGATGGTTTCAGCCACAATTAAAAGAACCCAAACTAAACCTAGTGCGAAGCGCAAACCAACTAAAATGGAAGGAAGAGCACCTGGTAAAATAATTTCTTTGTATAACTGCCAGCGTGTTAAACCATAACTCTTGCCCATCTCGATCAGCTGAGGATCTACAGATCGGATACCGTGATACGTATTGATATAAATTGGGAAAAACACGCCAATCGCGACCAAAAATAATTTGGCAGACTCATCAATCCCAAACCATAGAATCACCAATGGAATTAAAGCTAAAGCTGGAATATTACGGATCATTTGTAGGGTCGTGTCGAGTAACGTAGAGGCGACTTTAGATGAGCCATTTAACAACCCTAAAAATAATCCTAAGCCACCACCAATCAGCAAGCCAATCAGTGCACGTCCCGCACTGACTTGGACATGTGTCCACAGTTCACCACTAAGCAATAGATGCCAAAAAGCCAAAACCACTGCGGTTGGAGCAGGCAAGACGCGGCTTTCTAAAATGCCAGTGACTGATGCCAGTTGCCAAATCACAATAAGGAAAATGGGTACTAACCAAGGCATCAAACGTTGCCCCAGTTGTTTGGTTCCTCGAGAGAGAAAACCTTCAGCTTTAACCACCTTGGTTTTACTCAACACGATAGAATGCTTTTGAGTTTTATTTACCGCTGTTGTCATGCCGGCTCCTGAACCTGATCTCCTTTTTTATTTTCTTCAGGAGTGTAGTTATTCGCGACAATCTCACCAAAAGGTCCAGTCAGATTCGGTTGAGTCAGTTTTTGGCGTGTTTCTAATGGTAGAAGAGGGAATACCAATTCAGCAAAACGAATTGATTCTTCAAGGTGCGGATAACCAGAGAAAATAAAGGTATTAATGCCTAAATCTGCATATTCTTGGATACGTGCCGCCACAGTTTCAGGGTCACCTACTAATGCCGTGCCTGCACCCCCACGGACGAGACCTACGCCAGCCCATAAGTTTGGTGACACTTCAAGTTTCGAGCGATCTCCATTATGAAGTTCAGCCATACGACGTTGACCAACAGAGTCCATTTGTTTAAATTTTTTCTGTGCCGCAGCGATGGTTTCATCATCAACATACTGAATTAATTCTTCAGCAGCTCTCCATGCTTCCTCGTTGGTTTCGCGTACGATGACATGTAAACGAATACCGTAATCTAGGGTGCGACCTTTAGCTGCCGCCTTAGCGCGGACATTTTCAATTTTTTCTTTAACCGCTGCTGGAGGCTCTCCCCAAGTTAAATAGGTATCCACTTGATCGGTTGCCAGTTCAACAGCATCATCAGAAGAACCACCAAACCACAATGGTGGATAAGGTTTTTGGACGGGTGGATATAATAATTTTGCATCGTCCACGCTTAGACGTTCACCATGGAAAGTGAAGCTTTCACCCGTATGTGAGCGTTTTAAAATTTCGCGCCAAATCGTAGTATATTCAGTCGCAGTTTTATAACGCGTTTTATGATCTTCATAGACGCCGTCACCTTTTAACTCTTGCTCATCACCACCAGTGACCAAGTTCAATAGAACACGGCCATTTGAAAGACGGTCAAAGGTTGCTGCCATACGTGCAGCCAGTGCAGGAGTGGTTACCCCTGGACGCAAAGCAACGAGAAATTTAAGATTTTTGGTGGCATCAATTAAACTTGCAGCAGTTAACCATGGATCTTCACAAGAACGGCCGGTTGGGATAAGCACACCTTCATAACCTAGATTATCCACCGCCACAGCGATTTGTTTCATGTAGGCGTGGTCGACAACACGTCCGCCTTTGCTTGTACCTAGGTAGCGACTATCACCATGAGTAGGAATAAACCAGAAAATTTTCATTACTTAAGTCCTTAATATGAGTTACTTACCAGTCCATACGACTTGGTTAATTTGTATCGGTTTAGGAATGATTTTGAGCTCAGCAAAGCGATCAGCCAGTTGTTGCTGATCTGCAATGACTTTCGCGGTTAAAGGTGCTGCATAAGATGGACGAGGTCGGCGCTGAACAAAGGTTTGGCTCACATTCGGCTTTAAACCTGTTGTTTTGGCAAAAATCGTTGCTGTAGTTTTTAAGTTCTTTTGAACCCATTGATCAGCAAGATTAATCTGTTCAATGACACCTGAAATCGCTTGAGGATGTTTGTCGATAAACTTGCCTGAAGCGAGATAGAACGTGTAATTCGGGCTCAGCCCTTGTCCAGTGGTCAAAACTTTTGCTTTATCTTCAAGTTCAGCAGCAGCGTAATACGGGTCCCAAATGGCCCATGCATCAACAGCACCTTTTTGGAATGCTGCGCGTGCATCAGCAGGACTTAACCAAATTGGTTTTACATCGCTCCATTGCAAACCTGCTTTTCGGACGGCTTGGACCAATAGATAATGTGAACTAGAGCCACGATGTACTGCGACACGCTTGCCTTTGAGTTGTTTAAGCTGAGTAATGTTGGATTTTTGCGGCACTAAGATTGCTGAAGAAAGTGGCTTCGCCGCCTCATAAGCAATGTAATGCAAAGGTTTGTTTCCTGCTTGAGCATAAACAGGGGGGGTATCACCTGTTGCACCAATATCCACTGAACCCACTGCAAGTGCTTCTAAAATTTGAGGACCACCAGGGAACTCATTCCATGTAATTTTGGCATTGGGAAATTCTTGCTCAAACAGTTTTTGCTGTTGAGCAATCACCAAATTCACAGAAGATTTTTGGAAGCCAATGCGTAATTCTTTCACTGAGGGATCAACAGCCCATGCAGCTGAGCAACCCAACATCGCACAGGCAAATAGCATCGTTGTCATTGAATGACTTGAGGTTTTAAACCAAGTGTGTGCTGTATTTCCTGATTGATATTGAGTCATGTTCATCACCTTTTCATGTTGTTATTTGGGTGTAGGCGCAATAATTGCGGCCTGAATATTGATTTTGTTTGGAATCAATTTCTGTTGATGGAATACATCCGCAACTTTTTGCTGATGTTGAGCAACTTCAGTACTAAT
Organism: Acinetobacter sp. ANC_7682; assembly: GCF_056779795.1. NCBI lineage: Bacteria > Pseudomonadati > Pseudomonadota > Gammaproteobacteria > Moraxellales > Moraxellaceae > Acinetobacter > Acinetobacter sp. ANC_7682. The sequence continues at coordinate 15,384 of NZ_JBWYIQ010000014.1, forward strand.
TGGGTAAACGCCGAAGCTCATACGTCCAATTGAGGTTTGAAGAATTTTGAAATCTAGACCTGTAGGCTTCACGAGCAGTTGAGCTGCTTCGTCTTTATTGGAAGCAATCCAATCTGATGCTTCATTAAGTTCTTGAACAACGGTTTGTATAATTTCAGGATTCTGTTCAACGAACTTACGATCAGCCATATAGAACTGGTAGTTATTGGCATTCCCTTCGCCAGAAGCGAGAACACGTGCGCCGATTTGATGCTCTGCTGCTGCAAAGAACGGATCCCAGATTACCCATGCATCGACTGCACCGCGCTCAAATGCTGCGCGAGCATCCGATGGTGGTAGATAAACCACTTCAATATCATCAAGCGTCAAATGATTCTTTTCTAAGATCTTCAAGAGAAGATAATGAACGTTAGAACCTTTGTTTAACGCTACACGCTTACCTTTAAGTTGTTGAATATCTTTGATGTTCGAATTTTTTTGAACAATCAACGCTTCAGCGCGTGGAGTCGCAGGTTGATTTGCGACATAAACCAAATTTGAATTCGCTGCTTGGGCAAAAATAGGGGGTGCTTCACCGACTTCACCAAATGAAACACTGCCGACATTCAAACCTTCTAACAGTTGTGGTCCACCTGGGAACTCTACCCATTTCACTTGAATGTTTTGATCCTTCAAAGCGGCTTCTAATTCACCACGTTCTTTAATCACGGGCAGTAAGCCATACTTTTGATAACCGATATTTAACACTTGGGTTTTATCTTCTTTTTTTGAGTCGCAACCAGTGAGTAGCAAAGCACCTGTTAACGCAGAAGACAAAATGAGTGTTTTTTTCCAAAGATTAGCGTTAAAGCTGCTCATATTGAAAATCCTGAAAACTTAAAAATAAAAAAAATCAAAAAAATAAATGCGTCATGTAACGCGCCTAAGTTAATGAATTTTCTATTTCGTAAAAAATAAGAATTCAGGAATTCCTAATGAATAAAAAAGATAAAATTAAAAGAGAAAAAAATATCTAAAAAAATGCAAAAGGCTCAATCTAAGAATAACGATATTTTTGTTTCTAAGTTTATGAAATATATAAATATATATTAAAATATTAAATTGTGATAAGGATATGATTTGTATGAATATATCGAATGATTGTGAAGATAGTTCACCTAGGAATATCGATATATAAAAGAAAGATAAAGCAGTTCATAAGGGTGCAATAAAAAAGCCACTTTAGAGTGGCTTTTTACAAACAATTGAGTTTCTTTGGAAATTATAAAGTGCCTGACGCGCTTGTGGTAAGTCATCCACCGATGCTTTGACAAACCCTTGTTCCAAAAACCAATGTGCGGTTCGTGTCGTAAGAATAAATAACTGTTGGATATTAGACTTTTTTGCTTTCTCTTCTAAATAGTGCAAGATTTGGCTACCACGATTTGATTTGCGGTAACTTGGATGTACTGCCACACAGGCTATTTCTGCAGAACGAATTTCATTTGATTCAGTTGGTATTGGATATAATGCTGCACAAGCCAGAACCATACCGTCACGTTCAATCACAGCGAAATGATCAATTTCATTTTCTAAGCGTTCTCTAGAGCGGTATACCAAAATGCCTTCTTGTTCTAATGGGCGTAATAAACTGATTAATCCACCGACATCCTGAATCGTCGCTGTGCGGACTTCTTCATAATGTGCATCGGTGATCATCGTGCCATGCCCATCACGAGTAAATAATTCTTCGATTAATGCACCATCATGTTCATAAGATAATAAATGAACGCGGTTAACGCCATTTAAAGAGGCTTCCTTGGCATTTTGTAAATGCAATGCCAATTCATAATTTTGCTCTAAAGCAACGTCAATATATTGATCTAGCTGATGCGGGGTCACCTCGCGCAACAACTGCTGTGGGCTTTGCATTAAACCTTGTTCGGAACCGAGAAAAATGAGTTTATCGGCACCGAGTTGGATAGCTGTTTTGGTCGCCACTTCTTCAGCAAGCAAGTTATAAACTTCACCAGTGGTTGAATAACCTGAGGGACCAAGCAATACAATATTATGATTGTCCAAATGTTTTTGAATCGCATCTGCATCGACTGAACGCACTTCACCGGTAAGTTGAAAATCGATACCGTTACGAATGCCATAAGGTTTAGCTGTTATAAAATTACCAGATACCACATCAATGCGAGCACCATACATGGGTGAATTTGCAAGTCCCATAGACAATAAGGCTTCGATTTGTAAACGGATTGAGCCTACGGCAGACATGACCGCACCTAATGAGTCACGTGTTGTTACTCGACGATGCTTATGAAAAGGACTATCTAAATTCTTCTCAGCAAGATTTGCACTGATTTGTGGTCGTGCTCCATGAACCAGAATGAGTCGAATGCCGAGAGAATGTAAAAGGGCAATATCATGAATTATATGTTGAAAATTTGGTGATTGAACTGCTTCGCCGCCAAACATTAAAACGAAGGTTTTATTACGATGGGCGTTGATATATGGCGCTGAGTTTCGGAACCAATGCACATATTGCTGTGTCATATTTTGAGTTGTATCTATTGAGTCCGATTGCATGCATGTACCGATAGAAGCGAGAAGTGGTCATCAGATTCTAAACAAAAAAATGATTTTCCACACCTGCATTAAAATAAAGACATAAAAAAGCCCAAATTGAGTTTGGGCTGAGTGCAGGGAAGATCAATTTGAGAAGATCTAGGAATAAGCTTATCCGATGATACGCACGATGCGATCTGTACGCTCATTCACTAAGACATAGTCACCATTAATTTTGTACCACTGCTGGTTACGCGCCGCTTTAGGTAGATTCTTCGCTTGACGATCACTTAACTCAAATTTTGAAGAGTTGAATTGACGTGGTAACTGTTGACCTACTCGCCATTGACGGCTTGGATTTACATTTTGGAAGCCACGATTTTGTTCATAGCGGTCATGTTGATATTTCGCAGGCTGACCTTTATTCCAATGCGCTGGTGGTGGAGTTGGTTTTGAATAGTGACGGCCATCGTCATGTGGACCAGCCATCGCAGATGTTGCCAATAAACCACTCATTGCTAATGTAAGTACTGATACTAACTTTTTCATGTGGGATACCTCTAACTTTGTTATTTATCCGATATCGCTAAAGTACAAAATGATTTGAGATAAACCGTGGAGAGATATAGTCAATTTGTGAAATGTATGAAGAAGTGATGAAGATGAATGATTAGGATTGCACTCAACAAAAAAACCGACATAAAGTCGGGTCGATTTACACGTCAAAATTAATCTTGCTGGATTTTCAAAATACTATTGCTGTTTGAATCCACCAGAATAAAGTCATTATTCACTTTGTACCATTGTTGGTTTTTACCAGGTTTTGGTAGGTTATGATCTTTATATTCGGTTTTATAACTATTGCCACGATAGTGTTGAGGCATGACGTAGCCAGTTTGCCATTTATGTTGACGTAAACGTTTTACGCCACGCTCTTCTCTGTTTTTACGACGATCTTGGAACTCTTGATCTGATGAAGCATCATATTGAGTACGTTTCTCAAATCCTTTACCACGTTCACGTGAACCTTTATCTTGGTAGTCATCAGAGTAAGGAGCAGCATTGGCAATATTTGCTGTAAATATTGCACTTAAAGATAATGTCAAAACTGTCATAATCTTTTTCATATTCCGCCCTCGTTGACCTTATAAATTGGGGTTCACACTAATGTACTGAAAAAATGCAGAGAAACTGTGAAGATAGAATGTAATTTAGATTAAAAATAACGAGATAATAAGAACATATTTTAATAGGAATGAAAATAGAAACCGATGCTTTAGCTGAGTAATCGTTGCTTTGAGCAATTTTAAATTTTGAATCCTAACATGATTTTTAAATTGTAAATATTTTAATAACACAGAAGATGATCTTCCTTTAAATGTGAAAAATCATCTGATCCGTTTCATCTCAGTGCCACTGATTATGATATTCCTGCAATTGTTGAATGGCTTCGATAATGATCCACGCAGTTTCGGCATGATCTAAACCTTGAACTAATGAAGCATCCAACTGTAACTGTTCGATCGTTTGGATCGTTGATAATTTTCGAGCTTGGTCTGCCATATTATTTCCTTATAAAAGTGTTGAGTTTCATGGCATTGATCATAGTTAAAATTTATAAATATAAAAAACCGAATATTTTTCTAAATTTAATCTGATTATTCGATTAAAGTTCAAATCAAATGGTTAGAAGACAGCATAATTTTTTATATCGATAAACTTAGCGTATGTATAGACTTTTGTTATAGTAAGAACAATTTTAAAGCAACACTAGGAATAGGTTATGTCTGTCGCTCCGCGTATTGGGATTTTAGGTGCTGGTGGCCGTATGGGTCGTACATTGATTCAAGCAGTTCAAGATGCTGGTTATCAATTAGCAGCAGCGGTAGAGCGTCCAGGCAGTAGCCTTATTGGCGCGGATGCAGGCGAATTAGCGGGTATTGGTACACTTGGTGTGAAAGTCGTGGGTGATATCCAAGATGTTTTAAATGATTGCGATGTATTTATTGATTTTACTGCACCAGTTGCAACTGAACAGCATTTGAAACTGTGCCGTGAGGCTGGTGTTGCATTAGTGATCGGTACGACGGGAATGAACGATGAGCAAAAAGCATTTTTAGATGAAAGTGCAACGATTGCTCCTGTAGTGTACGCAGCAAACTACTCCGTAGGCGTGAACGTATCCATTAAACTTTTAGAATTAGCATCTAAAGTCTTTGGTGACAGTGTCGATATTGAAGTGATCGAAGCACATCATCGTCATAAAGTTGATGCGCCATCAGGTACTGCTTTAATGATGGGTGAGGCGATTGCTGATGCATTAGGTCGTGATTTGAAGCAAGATGCTGTGTATCACCGTGAAGGACATACTGGTCCTCGTGAACGTCAAAGTATTGGGTTCCAAACCATTCGTGGTGGCGATATTGTGGGTGAACATACGGTAATGTTTATTGGTGAAGGTGAACGTGTAGAAATCACACATAAAGCCACGAACCGCATGAATTTTGCTGCAGGTGCAGTACGTGCCGCTGCTTGGGTTGTAGGTAAAGCACCGAAAAAATATGACATGAAAGACGTTTTAGGCTTCAACGATATCAAAGTTTAAGTTTAAAAAAACTGCGTGATCATCTAAATAATAATGTTAAATATGAAGAATAAAAATGAAGAAAATTTCTATGATCTGCTTGCTTGTCAGTGCCATTGGCCTGACAAGCCAAGTTCAAGCCAATGAAGCCTCACGACTCACCATTAACAAAAACAATATTAAGGTGTGGACGATACAAAATCCTGATCATCCTGTGTTGTCCTATCGTGCGGAAACAGTAGTGGATGCTTCACTCGAAAGAGCTGTTGCAATTGTTTTGGATGTAGAAAATGCAAAATCATGGGTACCCAATGTCGGTTCAGCACAGGTGATTTCTCAAGATTTGAAGCAAGGTGAATTTAAACTCTACATGGTGTTAGATTTTCCATTTCCTTTGAAAGATCGAGACCTGATTGTGCAAGGGAAAATGTATAAGGACTCAAAAGGTATTATTCATATTAAGAATAAAGCTTCGCAAACGGGAAAATCGAAGAATCCTCAGTATATTCGGCTGCAACATTATGTTGGAGACTGGAGCTTTGAACAGATTGGACCGAATAAGGTGAAGGTCAGCACTTCAGGATATGCAGATCCAGAAGGTGCAATTCCACAAAGTGTGACCAATATGTTTGTACAACAGCAGCCTTATCAAATGTTGCAAAAAATGAAAACTGAATTAGCAAAATCTCAATCTGCGCAGATACCGTTACCAGATATTTTGAAATAATGAGTTTAAATTAGGCATTTAATCATTTTTCAAAGTGTAAGCTGTAAATTGCTTTAACTCTGCTGCTTGAGGCAAATGAAAACTCAAAATTGGTTGCTTTGTCTTAGATGCCTGATCCAATAGAAAAACTTGGTAGGTCTGTTTTTTGGAATCATCACATTGAAAATTTAAATTTTTTTGTGTGGGACTATTGAGCTTGACTGCATGATCAGAAGACACGGTGTAAAGGTAAATTTTCTGCTGCTCTGGAGATTCAATACTTTTTGTAAAACGATAATGACTGTTGTGCGTCACTTTCAAGAAGCCATCAATTAATGATGTACAAATAAATTTTTGCTCAAGTGCAACTTGATCGATCGCATGCTCTGGTTGGCAAGCTGTCAAAAGTGTTACCAAGGGTAATATCAAATATAATTTATCGTTGTTCATGTGGCCTCCTGTGTCTTTTTAACTGTAAGACCATCATAAATTTGCTAGGTTTATAGATACAGATACACAGATTTTATAAAAATGAGCACAGTTCATGTTTCAGTATCAAATCTTAGCCAAACATATCAAACAGAAAATTCTGAGTGGAGAACTGTGTTCAGGACAGAAGCTCATTTCCCTCCGGCAATTTTCAGCATTACATGCCGTCAGTTTAAATACAGCAAAAAATTGTTATGCATTATTGGAATCGGAAGGGCTCATCACTGTTAAAAATAAATCAGGTTATTTTGTACAACATTTGAAATCCAGAAATGATCCCCCTGTATTGCCTTATCATCGTGAATTTGAAGCTGAAGCAAAGGATATCAGTAACTTAGATTTGCAAATAGAAATACAGGAGTCTTCAATCAATAATCGATCAATTCATTTAGGTGCAGTACAAATCTCTCCAAATCACGTGCCTGTAGATGCAATCCGAAAGTCAATTCAACGTGCTTTAAAACACAGTCAACCAGAAGATTTCCTTTATAGTAATCGACAAGGGCATCTGAGATTGAGACAAGCTTTATCAGACCATTGGGCTGAAGATGGGTTTTATATCAATCCAGACGAGATTTATATCACCAATGGCTGTATGGCTGCGTTATCACTCGTGGTTCAGCTCTTGACCAAGGAAGGGGATGGCATTGTGATTCCAACCCCAAATTTTAATGGTCAATTACAGTTGTTAGGGACACTGAAACGCAAGTTGATTGAGATACCTGCAAATGTGGATGGTTTTGATTTAGAACGTCTAGAAAGAGCTATGCAGCACCCCGATACCAAAGCCTGTCTATTGACTGTGAATTATCAAAATCCACTAGGATTTGAGCTTTCAAATCATGATAAGCAGAAAATTGTGCAATTGGCTGAACAATATCAATGCTATGTGATTGAAGATGATATTTACGCTGAATGTAGTTTTAATTTACAACGACCTTTACCGATTAAGCATTGGGATGAAGCAGGCTATGTCATTTTATGCAGTTCAATATCAAAATCATTGTCCAGCGCATATCGAGTAGGTTGGTTTTGTTTACCGCCAAGGCTTAAACATTTACATCGTCAAATTGTCATTCAAAATGTCAGTGTGAATACACCTTTGCAATTGGCTTTGGCTGACCTGATGTATAGTAGAGCCTATCGTGAGCATCTACTCCGATTAAAACCAAAATTAAATCATCAAGTTGATGCATATCGAAAAACGATATTAAACGCTTTTCACGGGATCGATATTGGGTTAAGTCAGCCGGATGGTGGTTATGTTTTATGGCTGCAATTGCCGACACATATCGATGGTTTAGAACTCTATTATGCCGCACGTCAATATGGTATTAACATTGTTCCCGGTGATGTTTTTGGAGAAGAGCGCCGTTATAAAAATTATATTCGCTTAAATGCAGGGCATGAACTGACTCATGAAATTCATGACTCCATCGTGTTTTTAGCGGATTGGGTGAAACAAAAAATGAGGTCATCATCCCAAGCACCTTCTTAAAAAGATTATGGCGCTAAACTAAGCTTTTTAAAGCAGTGATTTTCATGATCATCAATCATTCCTACCGCTTGCAGATAAGAATAGATAATGGTTGGACCCACGAATTTAAAACCATTCTTTTTTAGAGTTTTAGACAGTTGCAGGCTTAATTCGCTTTGTGTTGGTGCTAAGCGATAGTCTGGCACAGAATGAACTTTGGGTTGATGCCCTACAAAACTCCATAGCCATTTGACCATATCAGGCATGATTTGGCGCATATTCAACCATGCTCGAGCATTATCACGAATCGCTTTTAATTTACCTAAATGACGAATTATTCCCGGATCTTGTGCTATTTCGATTAAATGTTCATCTGTAAAAGTCGCAATTTCTTCAATGGTGTATTGAAAGAAATGATATCGATATCGCTCGCGTTTTTTTAAAACAATAATCCAAGCGAGTCCTGCCTGCTGACCTTCTAAACAGAGCATTTCAAATAAGGTGTGTTCATCATATACAGGAACTCCCCATTCTTGATCGTGATAATCAATATAAATCTGCTCATCGGAGCACCAGCCACAGCGTTGAATCGTCATGCGAATGCTCCAGATTGATCAAATGGTAAAAGCAACCCACTGATCGTTTTGATTGTCCCAAAAGAACAACTCTGCTTGTTCTAAATCTGAAAAATTAATCCAGAAATCTTTACCTGCTTTATCTGCAAAACCAGTGCTAATCAACAGAGCTTCTTCGGTAATTTCCATAATCCAGCCCTGATGGCTTTGTCCATTTAAGACAATACGTTGTTGATTGCCAGATTCTGCAAATTCAACTAGACGATTAATCAAGGCTTCTGACATGAAAACTTCCTAATAATAAAAACTTTAATTTAACGTAAATAAGGGTATGGATTGACAGGGCCTCGACCGCGACCATCTAAGTAAATTCCATAATGTAAATGAGGGGCAGTATGTCGAGCATTACCCGTATTGCCGACATAACCAATATGGTCACCGCGTCGCACAAAGTCACCCTCATTGAGACCTTTTTTATGCTGATCTAAATGCGCATAATAATGCCAAGAACCAGCGGGTCCTAAAATCCAAATGACTTTCCCACCCAGCTTATTATCGTGCATACTGCGAACAATTCCATCAGTTGCACTATAAACTTTTGTACCACGAGGCGCCAAGATATCAATGCCTTCATGTGTTCGACCGTGACTTCGTGATGCACCCCAAGTGTCAGTGAGTTGTCTCGCTTTTACACCTTGCACTGGGATAGGTAATTTGCGGTCCAAAGGAAGCATATGTAAGCGAGCAACGAGGGTTGGATCAAGCGGCGTTTGTTTTGGAGGTTGGCTACTGCAGGCGACAAGTAAAATAGCTACACTTAGGATGATGTAATGTCGCAAATACTTAGTCACTCGAACTCCTTGATATGATACAGCCACACTTATTTGAATCGACTATGTCACAAATTCACGGCTGAGATCAATTTTTTCATCGCAGTTGGAATGCCCATTTCTGTTACAACTTGTGGAGCGAGCCATTCACCTCCTAATTCTGTTTGGAGGTATTCCATCTGGTCGAGATCAACATGGAAAATATGTGCATTCAGTAACCAGGTAAAGTGGGTGAAACTGTGTGAAATTTGAGTCGGTAATTGATTACTCACCAAACCATATTGCTGAGTCAATTGACTAAATTCTGAAGTTTCATCAATAATGGGTAAGGTCCATAAACCACCCCATAAGCCTGAATGCGGACGTTGATGCCATAGCCATGTATTTTCAGTACTTCGCAGTAATAAAACATCCGCAGTTTTTATAGGCACTGCTTTTTTTGGCTTTTTAAATGGTAACTCTTGTGTCAGACCCTGCTTTAAAGCTTGGCATTCTGACTGCATTGGACAGTACAGGCAAAGTGGTTTTTTAGGAGTACAAATTGTTGCACCCAAATCCATAATGGCTTGCGTGTAATCATGGTTGCGTTGTTCAGGACAGAGTTGCTCGGCTAATTCCCACATTGCACGTTCATGGACAGGCTTTGATAAATCATCTTCAATGGCAAAGAAACGTGCTAAAACACGCTTAACGTTTCCATCCATTATCACGCCGTATTTGCGTAATCCAAGTGACATCAATGCACCAGCAGTTGATCTACCTATTCCTGGCAGTGCCATCCAAGCTTCTAAAGTCTCTGGAAAATGTCCATTTTGACTTACGATTGTGGCTGCTTTATGCAGGTTGCGAGCACGCGCATAATAGCCTAGACCTGCCCAGTAAGGAGCAACTTCATCCCAAGTAGCACGACCTAAATCGGTGACCGTCGGAAAGCGCTCAATAAAACGATCATAGTATTTCAGAACTGTTTTCACTTGGGTTTGCTGCAACATAATTTCAGAGACCCAAACTTTGTAAGGATCATCTGCGACTTGCCATGGCAGGTCATGTCGACCATGTACATAAAACCAATCAAGTAACGCAGTTGAAAAAGAAAACATGAAAATACCATTAATACAATCTGTGCTCAGTATAACCAATCTAGGCAAAGACCTTTTAAAAAAGCATGAAAAAAGGCGCATGTTGCGCCTTTTTGTAAAATCAACATTACTCTTGAATAATGCCCCAACGACTATCTAATTTAAGCGGTTGGTTTTTGTAACGAGGAATAATATGGATGTGTAAATGTTCCGACTCTTCATCGCCAAAAACTTTGCCATCATTAAAAGCGATATGAAAGCCTTCCGGATGATGACGGATTTTTAACTCGTTACGTGCCAGTTCTAACAACGATTGTAAACTTTTACGCTCTTTATCGGTAATTTCAAAAAAAGAACTCACATGACGTAAAGGAATAATAACGGAATGTCCTTTGGTCAACGGCTGATGTTCTGGCAAAATCACACCGAATTCATTTTTATCAATCACATCATATTCATCGTGATTGCAATAAGTACATTGTTCACTCATCCTTACATTCCTCTTATATTTTATCTTCTTTCTTCAATAATCTTAGCGCTAATAAACTTTGAAAGTATATTAATCTAAGTGACGCGACAGTAACTCATACATCGCAGCTAAGCTTTTTTCCTCAGCTTCAGCGTTATAACCGAGATCTACACCATTGGCTTTTGCTCGTTCATCAGCTTGTGGATTGCTAAAACCGTGTTTTGCATCCTCAAAGATAATGACCTCATGCGGCACCTGAGCTGCAAACATTTCTTCTTTAAATTGTGCCACATCATCTAGCGTGACCATACTATCTAGCTCACCATGCAAAACCAGAATTTCAGCTTTAACTTGACCTTGTTGAGCAGGTGTTTGCGCAGATAAATTAGCATGGAAAGTAGCAACTGCTTTTAAGTTCGTACCAGATCGAGCAAGATCTAAGACAACTTTTCCACCGTAACAAAAACCAATCGCAGCTAATCGAGTTGCGTCAACTTCAGGCTGTGCAGATAAAGTGTCTAATGCAGCAGTAGCGCGGTGTACAATCGTTTCAGGCTGTGCGAAAGTTTGCATCATCCACTCATTTGCTTGAGAGGCTTCAGTGGTTACCTTTTTGTCGCCGTACATATCAATGGCAAAAGCAGCATATCCTTGTTCTGCAAGTTCTCGAGCACGTTGTTCTGTATATTCATTACGACCCCACCACTCTGGGGCTACAATAATACCTGCAGCTCCTGAAGAGTTTTCAGGTGCGGCAAAATAACCAATCAATTGTGTACCATCTGCCGCTTTATACTGAATTTCTCTTGTTTGAATTGCTGAAGTCATTATTGAAAGTCCTTTCGTTTATGAAAATCAGCAAAGATTAAAGCATAAATGTTTTCCGAAGTGATGAATTTGCAATAAGAAAGTAAAATCAAATGTGAGAATTTATGAAAGATTGAAATATGTAAAACGCGTATCAATGAACGGATAAAAAGAAATAAAAAAAGAAGAAGGAGTACCTTCTTCTTTTCATCAATCTTGTGTTTTCAATTTAATCTAGTGATTTAGAACACTAGACTTTGCCTCTTGAGATAAAGCCTACAATTGCGAGAATCACTGCAATCACAAGTAAGATAATTGCGAAATCTTTAGATAAGCCTGCTACACCACCAAACCCTAGCAAACTTGCTATCAATGCAATCACTGCAAAAATAATCGCCCAACGGAACATTTTGATTCTCCATAAATTTTTATTAATGTTCATTCAGTATAAGAAAATAAACTGAGCAAAATGTATACAAAGGGTATTTTAACGTAGAGTATTGATATTCTTTAGTTAATCAACTGTAACTGAGATTGATGAAATTTTATGAGAATTATTAGTGATATACTGACTCAATTTTTTGATATTTAGCTGAATCATGAGCACATCTTTACGCCCTGAATTTTGGAAACATTATTCACTGTTTGAAATGAACCAAGCAGAATGGGAGGCACTGTGTGATGGTTGTGGCATGTGTTGTTTGGTTAAATTAGAAGATGATGAAACCGAAGAAATCGCATATACCAAAGTGGCGTGCAAACTTCTAGATTGTCAGACGGGGCATTGTTCAGATTATGAAAATCGTCAGGTGCATGTACCTGACTGTATTCAGTTAACGCCTGAAAAATTACAACAAATACGATGGCTACCCTCGAGTTGTGCATATCGACGTATTAATGAAGGTAAAAAGCTACCGAATTGGCATCACTTGGTGACAGGCAATAAACAAAGTGTGATTAGTGCTCGAAAATCTGTAGCAGGTCGTTGTATATCTGAACAGCTTGTTAATGAAAATGAAATAGATGAATACATCGTGCGGTGGGTACGCTAGTACATTCAATTGCTAGACTGCACATATTTTGTAATACAAAAACACTTTTAAAATGATCATTGCCGTTTAATCCTTGAGACTGATATTCAAGGATTTAAAAAGGAAAGACATGTTAAAAGCTGCAAAACTGATTTGGATTGTTGGTTTGAGCGGAATCATAATGGCGTGTCATGCCAATCAAAATAAGGCCACTGAAGCACAGAATCCGCAGGAATCAACAGTCAAAAACGTAAATTCAAAAGCTCAAGAACAACGATATCAAGTTGAAAAAATTGCTCTATTTAATGAACCATGGGCGATTGCAACTTTACCAAATGGTCAACTGTTAATTACAGAAAAGTCAGGCATACTTAAGTTGTTTGACTCACAATCAAAACGTAGTTTTAACGTGGCTGGTGTGCCTCAAGTTGCTTATGGCGGACAAGGTGGTTTAGGTGATGTTTCGATTCATCCTAATTTCAATAATAACGCTTGGTTATATCTCAGTTATGCCGAAGAAAAAAATGGATTGTTTGGTGCAGTGGTAATCCGAGCGAAATTGGATTTATCGAATATCGAAGCACCGAAACTGACGGATATCGAACGCATATGGGAGCAAGTCCCTAAAGTGTCGGGTCAGGGGCATTATGCACATCGTATAGTGTTTGACCAGCAAGCGAATTTATGGATTAGTTCAGGGGAACGGCAGAAGTTTCAGCCTGCACAAGATATGCAGTCTAATCTAGGTAAAATTGTATATTTGTATGATGATGGTCGTGCTCAAGAATCTAATCCATTTGCCAAACAAGGTGGTGTCTCAGCGCAGATTTGGAGTTTAGGTCATCGTAATCCTTTAGGTATGGCATTTGATCATCAAAATCGTTTGTGGGTGGCAGAAATGGGCCCTAAAGGTGGCGATGAGTTCAATCTTATTGAAAAAGGTAAGAATTATGGCTATCCAATTGTATCTAATGGTGATCACTATGATGGGAAACAGATTCCGAATCATGAAACGCGACCTGAATTTATAGCCCCTAAACTTGATTGGTCTCCAGTGATTTCACCCTCGAGTCTGATTTTTTATAAATCTAACTATTTTCCACAATGGAAGAACAAAGCCTTAATCGGTGGATTATCATCGAAAGCCATTATTGTGGTAGATCCACAATCTGAACCTGTACGAGAAATTCAGCGCTTGGATATGGGGGTTCGAGTACGAGACTTGCATGAAGCGAAGGATGGCACAATTTGGGGAATAGAAGATGGACCGCAAGCTTATTTATTCAAATTAAAAGCAAAACTCGAATCTGAGTAAAATGAAAAATGTTGAATAGTGATGGTTGTTTTGACTATTAATATTGGAATTTGACTATTACATAGTAGACTAGTCAACAGCACTTTGAGATCTATAAAAAATATGTCCGATACACAAATTCCGCTACCTGAACGCTTACGTCCACGTGATTTGTCTGAGATTATCGGACAAGATCATTTACTTGGTGAAGACGCACCTTTACGTCAAATGATTGACCAAGGACATTTACCTTCGATTATTTTTTGGGGGCCTCCAGGGGTCGGCAAGACCACCATTGCGCTATTGTTAGCTCAAGCTGTAGATCGTACTTTTATTAGCTTGTCTGCACTCAACACTGGTGTTAAAGAGCTTCGAGAAATTATTGGGGAAAGTGGCGATCTCATTGTGCCAGTGGTTTTTATTGATGAAATTCATCGCTTTAATAAATCTCAACAAGATGCCTTACTGAGCGCAGTAGAAAAAGGCAAGATTACTCTGGTTGGTGCAACCACAGAAAATCCTTCTTTTGAAGTCAATAATGCTTTGTTGTCGCGCTGTCAGGTGTATACGCTGAATGCATTATCTGAGCATGATATTCAACATTTAATTGAACGTGCACTCAAGCAAGACCAATTTCTGAAAGACCGTCATATTCACATCGAAGAATATGATGCATTAATTCAATTTGCCGCAGGTGATGCTCGTAAAGCACTCAATTTATTGGATCTCATTGCGAGCACATTTGAAGCAGATGTTGAAAATATTGTCACCAATGCCATTGTGGTGAAAGTAGCTCAACAAAATATTGCGAGATATGACAAATCTGGTGAGCAGCACTATGATTTAGTCTCAGCATTCATTAAATCAATTCGTGGAAGTGATCCTGACGCTGCACTATATTGGATGGCGAGAATGTTAAAGGGGGGGGAAGATCCAGTCTTTATTGCGCGTCGGATGTTGATAGCCGCTTCGGAAGATATTGGAAATTCTAATCCTAATGCGTTGTTATTGGCTGGGGAGTGTTTTAGGTCCGTTCAAGCGGTTGGGATGCCAGAATGCCGTATTATTTTAGGACAATGTGCAGTGTATTTGGCCACAAGCGCGAAAAGTAACAGCACTTACTTAGCAATCAATAAAGCATTAGAGTTGGCTGAACGTACGTCAAATCTTCCAGTTCCATTGCATTTAAGAAATGCTCCAACCAAGTTAATGAAAGAGCAGGGATATGGTGTAGATTACTTATATCCACATCACTATCCAGAACATTTCGTGTTGCAGGATTATATGCCTCCAGAGCTGAAAGGCACCAAATTGTACGAATCAGCTCGTAATAAGCGTGAAGTCGAAGCAGAGCGTTTACAGCAGCGACGTTGGCAGCAAGAGCAGCAACAACAATAAAAAAAGCCCAGTTCTATGGGAAGCTGGGCGAAAAGCGATTCATCTGGTCGGCAACTACAGTCTCTCTCTTGAGCCACCAACTCCTGTAGTTGCCTGGTATAAAAATATATTAGTTGAACTTAGTAATATTGTAAAAACGATCATTTTAATAAATAGCATTAATTTATTCGATTAATGGGGGGTAAATTTAAAAACAAAAACAACAATTGAGTTTTTTAATGATCAATGCCCCAGATTTGTCATCTTATTTAAATATCGATTCGATAAATTAATAGCATTACCAATGAGGAGAGAGCATTGGTAATGCTACTTAACAAAAATAATGAATGTATAACAATAATTTGAAAATATAAAAATAATATCACCAGATACAAAAAAGCCGAGTCATATGACTCGGCTTTATTTTATCTAAATTTTGATTTAGATATCAGAAAGGTCAACACCAATACGTGTTGCAACTTCTTCATAAGCTTCAACCACACCACCTAAGCCTTGGCGGAAACGGTCTTTATCTAATTTTTTCTTGGTATCTTTGTCCCATAGACGGCAACCATCTGGAGAGAACTCATCACCAAGAACGATACGGTCATGGAACACACCAAATTCAAGTTTAAAATCAACTAAAAGCATGTTGCCTTGAGCAAAAAGATCTTTTAAAACCACGTTTACTTGGTGAGTTAACTCTTTCATACGCTCAAGTTGTTCAGCAGTAGCCCAACCTAAAGCAATGGCTTGAGATTCATTCACCATTGGGTCGCCCAAAGCGTCATCTTTGAAAAATAATTCAAATGTAGGTGGTGTAAGTTCTAAACCTTCTTCAACACCCAAACGACGGCAAAGCGAACCAGCTGCATAGTTACGGATTACACATTCAACTGGAATCATGTTTAACTTTTTAACCAAAACTTCGTTTGGTGTTAAAAGTTTTTCGAAATGAGTTTCGATACCTGCAGCTGCAAGTTTTTCCATGATAAAGGCGTTAAAACGGTTGTTCACCTTACCTTTGCGATCTAGCTGTTCGATTTTTTCGCCATTAAATGCTGAGGCATCATCACGAAAGACTAAAATCAGGTGGTCTGCACTATCGGTTTCATAAACGGATTTAGCTTTACCAGTATAGAGCAAGGTTTGTTTTAACATGGTGGAACCTTTTTCAGAAAAAATATGCCTAGAACGACTAGGCTGGCCAGTTTTGATAAATCTGGGTTAACAGGCTTGCAGCTTTTTGTTTGTCTGCAAACGCGTTAGTTGGGGTAAACACGGCCAAGGTATGACTCGAACCTACAGATGTCAGTTTAAGCACTAAACTTTCACCATCCACTTGAATTGTCGCGGAATGGGGATTCTTAGGTTGATTGACAAAGTTGTAGTTGAGGCTACTGAGAGTGGCGATTGTGTATTGCCAAATTGTAGCAGAATTTCCGTCAATTTTGATCAACGGATTGCCATTTCCATCAGTTAAAAGTTGTGGACGACCGACAGCAGTTGATTGTTCAGTCTCAACAGGATTAGAAACGGTTGTTGCCACATTAGGACGAGGTAGCTCGAAACGATTACCTCGCTTATTAACCATTTGTGGCGCATTGTCTATTGCAAGCTGTTCAACAACAGGCGCTGGATAAAGCGGTGTTGCTGGTCTAACCATTGAACCTTCAGGAAATTTAAGCGGGGTTTGTGCAGTAGATTTTTTATAATCGAGTGAACCATTATCGATACCAATCGTACTACAACCGACCATGCTGAGGGCTGAAAGGGCAAGGGGTAAACCAAAACGTAGTTGCATAGTTATTAAACTCTTCTTAAATAATGCTCGCAGCTTTTAATGCATCACGCAGTGAAGCTCGATATTGTTCTGCTAATGGAGTAAGTGGTAAACGGATACCTGTACCAATTAATCCCATTTCATGAAGTGCCCATTTCACAGGAATTGGGTTTGATTCACAAAATAGAATTTCGTGTAAATTTGCAACTTGATCATTAATTGCTTTTGCTTGAGCTGCATCACCCACTAAACCAGCGGCACACACTTGGCTCATTTGCTTTGGAGCAACGTTAGCGGTCACAGAAATATTACCTTTCGCACCATGCTCAATCAGTTGATATGCTGTTGCGTCATCACCTGAATAGACCACCATATCTTTGCCTTCAAGTGCTTTTAAAAGCTCAGCACCGCGAGGAACATCACCTGTTGCATCTTTAATACCTACGATTTGAGGAATATCAGCAAGACGAACTACAGTTTCATTGCTCATATCAACGCCAGTACGGCCAGGTACGTTATAAAGAATTTGCGGTAAATCAACAGCTTCAGCAATTGCTTTGTAATGCTGATACAAGCCTTCTTGAGTCGGTTTGTTATAATATGGCGTTACTAAAAGTGCAGCATCTGCACCAAGCTCTTTAGCTTCTTTGGTAAGCTCAATCGCTTCATGCGTTGAGTTTGCGCCTGTGCCGGCAATAATTGGAATGCGTTTATTGGCTACACGAATGATTTCTTTAATCACTTGAGTGTGTTCAGCCATGCTTAAGGTCGAAGCTTCACCTGTTGTTCCCACGGCAACGATACTGTTTGTACCTTGTTCAATGTGCCATTCAACAAGCTTCTCGAGACCCTTCCAATCAACAGTTCCATCTTCAAACATTGGAGTGACGATTGCGACGATTGAGCCTTGAATTACCTGAGCTTGCTGAGTAGTCATTTTAAAACACGATCCTATTTTTCCATCCAGTGAAGGTTGAGAAGCGAAGTTTGGATGGGTATGTATTTTGATTTATATCACGATCCAATATGCCTGCATACTGGATAACGCGTATGCAAATTATGAACTAAGCTACCAATAAGAACAATATGAATTCACTTCAGTCAAAAAAAAGTTTAGTTAAAACAAGTAACTTTTTTTTAAAAAAGCAATTTTAAGACCTTGTGGTTAGGCATTTAAATAACAGGGAAGATAGATGTTCGTATATGAAAGTATTGCGGATAAAAATCAAAATTCGAACTAAAATCTGACCAATTTACCCTGAATTAATAGCTTATATCACTTACATCAGATTTAAGATGTATGTATATAAAGGTGAATAAACTAATAATTTTTAAATTATGTGATTATTATAATTTATATAACGTCTTAATTTTTTTACTTAAAGGTTAAATTATTATAATACTTATAGATTTTATAATAGATTTTTCTTGGTTTTCTCCTAAATAAAAAAAATAATTAATCGTTTTGAAGACTAGAATTTATTTTGGTTGGCAAGAGGTATGAAATTTAATCTTATTTTGATTACATTTTATTACACCATTTGATAACTCTCACTTTCATTGACTTACATAGATAATCGGGCATCGGACTCAAATGCTGATGAGTGAGGGAAGTTCAATGCAAGAATCAGTAAGTAACAAACATGCAATTTTGACGGTAGGTATCTGCTTCCTCATTGCAGTAATTGAAGGCTTAGATATTCAGGCTGCTGGTATTGCAGCTGCGGGTATTCGTGAACATTTTGGTTTAGATAGTTCACAATTAGGTGTGTTTTTTAGTGCTGGTATTTTAGGTCTGTTACCTGGGGCACTGGTAGGTGGGCGTATTGCGGACCGTATTGGTCGTAAAACAGTTTTAATTTGGTCTGTTGCTGTTTTCGCTGTATTCACTTTATGTACGGTATGGGTAAATAGTTTTAACAGTTTATTGGCTGTACGTTTCCTTGCAGGTGCAGGACTAGGTGCAGCAATGCCAATTCTCATCACTTTGGCTTCTGAAGCTGTAACCCCACAAAATCGTGGTCGTGCTGTAGGGCTAATGTATTGCGGTATGCCTGTCGGTGCTGCGATCTTATCTTTAATTGCAAGTACAGATTTCGGTGCTAACTGGAAAAATATTTTCTATCTTGGTGGTTTATTACCATTAATTGTTATTCCAGTAATGATGAAGTTCTTACCTGAATCTAAAGAATTCTTGAAAACGCAAAATAGAACTGAAGCTGAAATTGCAGAAGCTCCACAAGGTTCGTTTAAAGATTTGTTTAATTCACAGAATCTTCTTCGTACGATGTTCATCTGGTGTAGCTATTTCTTCACGCTCATGGTGGTTTACATCATGCTCAGCTGGTTACCTTCTCTATTCCAAGAATTAGGTTTCTCAAGAAAAGAAGGTGCGACAGCGCAATTCTACTTCATGGTAAGTGCTACTGTAGGTACTGTGATTTTAGGTGTATTAACTGACCGCTGGAAAAAAGCTTATGTGATCTTGTTAATGTACGGTGGTATTTTGGCTGGCCTTCTTGCGTTGAATGCAGCAAGCTCACTCACACAAATGTATTTGGCTTCAGCATTGGTTGGTGCTTTCGTGATTGGCTGTCAAGGTGTGCTTTACGCATTTGGTGGTATTGTGTACCCAACAGAAGTACGTGGTACAGGTGTTGGTGTAGCATCAGCAGTAGGTCGTATCGGTGCTATGCTTGGGCCAGCAATTGCAGGATCATTATTAACGGCTGGATTTGGTGCAGCAGGCGTAATCTCTGCAGCAATCCCTTGTATTATTATTTCTGCGATCTTCATGTTAATGTTGGTACGTCGTATCCAAAATTAAGACAAAAACATAGATTAAAGCCTGCTTGATGCAGGCTTTTTTTATAGAGTTTTCATATCAAATTTTCTACTCAAGCAATTGTAGTTCTCATGATCCTATGCAATAGTCCCTAACAATTTCAAAAATATTGGGAGCTGAAAAGGATGTTCCAACCACAACAAAGTGCACTTATCGTTGTTGATGTTCAGAATGGATTTACCCCTGGGGGAAATTTGGCGGTAGCAAATTCAGATCAAATTATTCCAACCATTAATTTACTTGCTCGGCATTTTGACAATGTTGTCCTTACCCAAGATTGGCATCCTCAAGACCATATTTCATTTTTTGAAAATCATCCTGGAAAGTCTGCTTATGAGACGATTGAATTAGCTTATGGCCGCCAGGTGTTATGGCCTTCACATTGTGTGCAGGGTACACATGATGCAGATTTTCATCCAGACTTGAATATATCCAAAGCGCAGTTGGTCATTCGTAAAGGTTTTCATCCACATATTGATAGTTATTCTGCCTTTTTAGAAGCTGATCATCGAACATCGACTGGCTTAGCAGGTTATCTGCGTGAGCGTGGAATTCGTGACATCTTCATTGTCGGGATCGCCACTGATTTTTGTGTGGCTTGGACGGCAATTGATGCTGCAAAATTAGGTTTTAATAGTTATGTCGTGTCAGATGCGACCAAAGGCATCGATTTAAATGGTTCTTTACAACATGCATGGCAAGAAATGCTTGCACAAGGTGTGAAACGAATTTACGCCAAAGAACTAATGACTCTCAGGCATTCAGCGCAGACCATTTAAAGGTCATGGTTCAAGATCATACGTCGTTAATCCAATAAGTGAACTTTTTAAATGAAAGCCATCAATCAATTCTTGCAGAAAACCTTTGCGCTGTGGGTACTCCTTTTTGCAGGAATTGCCATGTATATACCAGAAGCATTTATTTGGCTTAAGTCTTATATCACTTGGATGCTCGGGATTATCATGTTTGGCATGGGAATGACCATGTCGTGGAAGGATTTTAAAAGTGTTCTCAGCCAGCCTAAGGCGGTTGCCGTTGGAGTGGGTGCTCAATTTATAGTGATGCCATTATTGGCATGGGGATTGTGCATAGCATTTCGATTACCCGCTGAAATTGCCATTGGCGTACTCCTTGTTGGATGTTGTCCCGGCGGTACAGCATCTAACGTCATTGCTTATATGGCAAAGGCAAATGTGGCTTTGTCTGTCGCGTGCACCTCAGTTTCAACGATGTTAGCACCTTTGCTGACACCCTTGGTTTTTTATCTCTTAGCGAGTCAGTGGATCGATATAGATGCGGTAGCAATGCTTGTGTCGGTAATGCAAGTGATTTTGTTCCCTATTATTTTAGGGGTGATCGTGAGCGGTCTATTTAAGCAAAAAACAGATCAATATATCGCAATGATGCCTATGGTTTCAGTCATCGCGATTGTATTGATTGTGGCTGCGATTATTGCTGGAAGCAAAATGCAAATTTTACAGTCAGGGTTACTGATCCTTGCTGTTGTAATTTTACATAATGGATTAGGATATTTTATAGGTTATTGGGCTGCAAAATTATTGCAGCTTAATCAAGCAGATGCTAAAGCAGTTTCGATAGAAGTAGGGATGCAAAATTCTGGCTTAGGCGTTGCTTTAGCTGCGGTTCATTTTGCGGCAACACCCATTACAGCACTTCCAAGTGCGATTTTTAGTTTATGGCACAATATTTCGGGACCCATCTTGGCAAGTTATTGGGCGACGCGTGACAAAGCTGTCCTTAAAAAAAATAAGTATGACGGTGATGTGATTAAGTAGCTGATTCTATTTTCGTTAACTGACCTAGAAATTCTTTTTCAGTCATGATGTGAATACCATGTTGCTTTAAAAGCGCTGCTGTAACACCGTTCGCATTTATTTTCGTCCCTGAAAAAGAGCCATCATAAATCTGACTAAAACCACACGATGGACTTTTAGCTTTCAAAATCGCATGAGTAATCCCATGTTTTTTAGCAAAAGCCAAGGTCTGTTTTGCTCCTAAAATAAATGCTTCGGTAACATCTTTTCCCGAAAGATCAAATACTTTTGCATGACCACTCAAAACATCGGAGTCTGTTCCTTTTTGAATTTCAGCAGGGGCTCTGGGAGTGCTAAGCCCTCCAGAAATTTCAGGGCAGATTACGACGGCCTGATCGGTATCAATGAGCATTTTAATTTTTTGTTGAAGGCAATGTTGGCCATCGTAGCGAACTGGATGTCCGACTAAACATGCACTGATAAGATATTTCATTTAATAAAAAAAGACCAATAATATTCATTATCGGTCTTTTTAAGTGTAGATCAAATTGAATTATTCAACCGTAACTGACTTGGCTAAGTTACGCGGCTGATCTACATCGGTACCGCGTAGTACAGCGACATGATAGGACAAAAGCTGCACAGGAATACTGTATACGATTGGTGATAATAGTGCTGAAACGCTCGGAACTTGAACAACGTGTTGGCGCTCTTTTTCCTTAATGCCACTATTTTCATCTGCAAATACAAACAGCTCACCACCACGTGCTTGAACCTCTTCCATATTTGATTTGAGCTTATCAAGCATGTCATCCTGAGGAGCAAGAATGACAACAGGCATATCATTATCAACTAAGGCCAATGGGCCGTGTTTTAACTCACCAGCTGCATAACCTTCGGCATGAATATATGAAATTTCTTTCAGTTTAAGCGCTCCTTCAAGCGCGATTGGGAACTGTGTTCCACGACCTAAAAATAGGCAATGTTGTTTTTCAACAAACAATTCAGATAGGCGTAAAATTTCTTTATCACATTGTAATGTGTCAAGAATCACTTTAGGTGTATGCCATAATCCAGTAATGATTTCTGTTACTTGTTCACTAGAAATCGTTTGTTTAACTTGACCGAACTTAAGCACGAGCAGCATCAGGGCAGCAAGTTGTGTGGTGAATGCTTTGGTCGACGCAACCCCAATTTCTGGACCCGCTAATGTCAATAAGCTGTAATCTGTTTCACGCACCATGGAAGATGTTGCAACGTTACAGATCGTCATAGTGGTGATATTAATATTTTTCGCTTTGGCACGTTTTTGTGTATCACGAAGAGCAGCCAATGTGTCGGCAGTTTCACCTGATTGAGAAATACACACATAGAGCGTATTGTTCACGATGACTGGAGTGCGATAGCGGAACTCACTTGCAATTTCAACTTGGCAAGGTACATCAATCAGTTGTTCAAACCAATATTTTGCGATCATGCCTGCATGGTAACTGGTACCGCAAGCGATGATTTGAACTTGCTGAATCTGAGAAAAATCTTCTACAGCATTTGCAAGAAAATCATCACGTAAGTGATCGGCATTTAAGGCTTGAGAGATGGTTTGCTTGATCGCTTCAGGTTGCTCATAAATTTCTTTCAGCATGTAATGCTTATATTCACCTTTTGAAGCATTACTCACTGTCGCATCAAGTTCTTTGACAGGGCGTTCAACGCGCTCACCTTGTACATAGACTTCGATCGTATCACGTGTTAAACGCGCAATATCACCTTCTTCAAGGTATATAAAACGATTGGTAATCGGTAATAGGGCCAATTGATCAGAACTGATAAAGTTCTCACCAATTCCCACACCGATCACGAGCGGTGAACCTTCACGAACAGTGATCAATTCATTTGGGTAATCTGTATGTACGATACCGAGTGCAAATGCACCTTTGAGTTGAGGCACAACTTGTTCAACGGCTTTAAGCAGGTTAGGAGCAGACTTCAGTGCATCATGAACTAAGTGTGCAACAACTTCAGTATCTGTTTGGGATGTAAACACATATCCCAATGCTTCAAGATCATCTTTTAGCTCTTGGTAATTTTCAATAATACCGTTATGTACCACAGCGACTTGACCAGAAATATGTGGATGTGCATTATTTTCTGTAGGTTTGCCATGAGTAGCCCAACGTGTATGTGCGATACCAAGCGCGCCAGTGATCGCTGCTTCTGAAATCGCTTCTTCAAGGTTGATAACTTTACCGACACGACGTTCACGTAAAACTTGACCTGCATTGATTAAAGCTAATCCCGCTGAGTCATAACCACGGTATTCAAGACGCTTTAAGCCTTCAATTAGAATATTTGTTATGCTTCGTTCTGCTACACCGCCGACGATACCACACATATTGTAATCCCCTTAATTCTTAATCTTTTGTGGACGTGGATAATTGTCTTTCACAAATTGTTTAGAGCGTTCTACGGCTAAACTATGATCATCCACATCACGAGTAATCGTCGATCCAGCACCAACTGTTGCACCATTACCAATTTTAACCGGCGCGACTAAAGAGCTGTTTGAACCTATAAAGGCTTGGTCACCAATGATCGTTTTAAACTTGTTGGCACCATCATAATTACATGTGATCGTACCCGCACCGATATTTGAACCCTCACCCACTTCAGCATCACCTAAGTAGGTAAAATGATTGGCTTTAGAGCCTAAACCAATGGTGGTGTTTTTCACTTCAACAAAGTTGCCAATGTGTACTTCATTTGCCAATTTAGCACCAGGGCGCAAACGTGCGAATGGTCCAATTTGAGTGTGCTCACCCACAATGGCTGAATCAAATACGCTATACGGTTGAACTTTCGTGCCTGCAGCAATCTTAGAGTTTTTAATTACACAGCCTGCACCGATTTCGACATTGTCACCAAGTTCACATTCGCCCTCGATAATGACATTGATATCGATACGTACATCTTGACCAACCTTGAGTGAACCTCGGAGATCGAAACGACTCGGGTCGATCAAATGTACACCTTGCTGCATCAGCAATTTCGCTTGGTGGTTTTGGTATTCTCTTTCCAATGCTGCCAATTGCACACGATCATTTACACCTTCAACTTCGAAAGCTAAAGCAGGTTCAACTGAAGCAATTTCGAGTCCATCGTCAATAGCCATTGCTACGATATCTGTTAAATAATATTCGCCTTGCGCATTATTATTATTCAGACGTGGCAACCACTCGTGCAATTTGGAATTGCTTACTGCATAAATGCCAGTATTAATTTCTTTAATTTGACGTTGCTCTTCAGAAGCATCTTTATGTTCAACAATGGCTTGGATTTTACCATTTTCTCTCACGATACGACCGTAACCTGAAGCATCGTCTAGTGTAAGTGTGACTAAGCCAATACCTTTAGACTGTGTTGCTTCAAGTAATTTTTGTAATGTATCGGCGGTAATACAAGGCACATCACCGGATAAAATTAAAGAAATACCATCTTTGGGTAATACAGGTAAGGTCATTTGAACAGCGTGACCTGTACCAAGTTGTTCAGCTTGTTCAACCCAGTCAATATTTTCTGTCGAAAATGCGTGTTTTACTAAATCGCCACCGTGACCGAAAATGGTAATAATATTTTCAGCTTGTATTTTTTTTGCGGTTTCAATGACATGCCCTAAGAGCGGACGTCCTGCTAAAGGTTGTAATACTTTTGGTAGCTTTGAACGCATTCGCGTCCCTTTACCTGCAGCAAGAATAACAACTGTGGTTGACATACAACATCCTTTCTTTGGAGCTTGGCTTAAGCCATATCAATATAGAGATAAATTATAATACAAAGTGCTGCCCAAAGACCTGCGATGAGGTCATCAAGCATAATACCGAAACCACCGTCAACTTGACGATCAATGACACGAATTGGCCAAGGTTTCCAAACATCAAAGAGACGGAAAAGTGCAAAACCGACCAATAGCCATACCCAATTCATTAGGCCTAGGTAGATTAAAGGGAGAAACGTGATCGATTGCCCCGCAAATTCATCCCACACAATTCGTCCGTCATCATGGACGCGCATTATATCAGCGGCTCTTCCACAAATATATATTCCAATCAATGACATAACGATTATGGCAATCGTGCTATACAAAAAACCTATTGCCATGAAAGCAGGAATAAACAGCAATGCAAAAGCTGAACCAAAAGTACCTGGTGCTTTTGGTGCCAAACCAGAGCCGAATCCAACGCCACAAAAAACAATGAAACGTTCAGACCAAGTCATCGCTTTAAAATTAATTGGTTGTTTTGGCAAAGTGCTGATATCCCTGTAATTCTAGTTCTTGTGGTTGTTGATGATGATAAAAATCTAATTGCTGAGTCTCTTTTACGACACCAATCACCGTGATCGGTGTATCGCAGTGTCGAGCTTTTAATTCATGCAAGGCAGGTGAAGGAATGGTAAAACACAATTCATAATCATCACCACCTGCTAAAGCCAATTGCCATTTTTGTTGATTGGGCAATGCTTGTAAGGCAGGACAAAGTGGAAGTTGATCTAAGTGTAGGTCGGCACCAACATGAGATGCTTTGAGAATATGTCCTAAATCTTGTGCTAAACCATCAGATACGTCAATCATACTATGCGCCAATCCTTTAAGCGCTTGACCGAGTTCACAACGTGGAGTGGGATAATCGAGACGTTTTTTTAAAGCATGATCGGGATATTTTAATCCGAATGCAGCATCACCGACAGTGCCTGATACACAGATTAAATCACCTGCTTGAGCACCAGAACGTGGCACGGCTTTTCCAATATCCACCCAGCCTAGAGCGGTAACTGATAATGTGAGATGTGGGCTTTGCGTTGTATCGCCGCCAATTAAACTTACCCCAAATTGATCGCAACAATCATACAAACCCTGACTAAACCCTTTTAGCCAATCATGATCAATTTGGGGTAGGCTCAATGCCAATAGAATGCTTTGGGGTTTTGCACCCATGGCTGCAATGTCTGAAAGATTCACAGCTACAGATTTCCATCCAATTGCATGGGGATCTGTATCGATGGGGAAATGTCGACCAGCAACGAGAGTATCGGCACAAATGACCAATTGTTGCTGTGGAGGCGGGGTGAGCAGGGCTGAGTCATCACCGACACCTAGATCGACTGAAGAATAACTCGGTCGATTGAAATAGGTGTCAATAATAGAAAACTCAGCCATTTCAACAACAACTTATTTTGCTTGTTGCTTTTCTGCTTCACGTAGGCTTTGTGCCAAACGGTCTAATACACCATTGATGTATTTGTGACTATCTGCACCGCCGAAGTGTTTAGCCAATTCAATTGCTTCATCGAGAACGACGCGATATGGAATTTCAAGATGCTCTTTCAATTCATACGCGCCAAGACGCAAAGTAGCTAATTCAACGCCGTCCAGTGCCGAGATCTCACGATCTAGTACTGGAATTAATAACGCATCCAATGCTTCATGATTTGCAATCACTTGTGTGAGCAACTCGTGATAATAGCTGAGATCCACTTTATGCATGGCATTTTCAGCACGTGTACGTGCTTCAATTTCATGCACAGGGTTGTGGCTCATTTGCCATTCATAAATCCCTTGTACAGCAAAACGACGTGCTTTGCGTTTAGCTGCATAAGTAGCTTGGAGTGTCTGCGACATGCTTTAGATCGCCTTTAGCAAGTTAACCATTTCAATTGCAGTCAAGGCAGCTTCACCACCTTTATTACCTGCTTTTGTACCTGAACGCTCGATGGCTTGTTCAATGCTGTCTGTAGTCAATACGCCATTGATTACAGGTAAACCAGCTTCTAAACCAACAACACCAAGGCCTTTTGCACATTCACCAGCAACAAAGTCAAAGTGAGGAGTGCTACCGCGAATAACTGCACCAAGTGCAATTACCGCATCAAACTTACCAGAATTTGCGAGTTTTTTCGCCACAACCGGAAGTTCCCAAGCGCCTGGCGCGTGAACGACAGTGATATTATCGTCTTTAACACCATGTCGATGCAATGTATCAATTGCACCTTCTAATAAATGTTCAACAACAAAGCTGTTAAAACGACCAACTAGAATCGCGTAACGATCTTCGCTCGCGAGATGTAATAAACCTTCAATACGGCGAATCGCCATAGCAACCTCGATATTTAATAAGAGTTATGAATGAGAGCTCTGATCAGCTGTGATGTATTCGACCACTTCTAAATTAAAGCCAGACAATGCATTGAAGCGTAAAGGTGAGCTCAGGAGCTTCATTTGCTGTACGCCTAAATCACGTAAAATTTGTGCACCCACACCAATGGTTTGGTATTGCTGAGATAAGGCAGCATTTGACTTGGCTGGTTTTGGCGCAGTTAAAGCTTCTAATGCTGGACCTAAATCAGACGGCTGACGTTGTCCAATCCATACCAAGACACCACGATCGCTTTGAGCAATTTCTTTTAATGCACGATCTAAGTTCCAAGCTGCTTCACCATCTTGCTTATTAAGCTTTAATAAGTCTCGCGCCGGATTGAAGCCATGAACGCGAACAGTCGTCACACCCTCTTCAGGTTGACCTTTAACCAATGCCAAATGAATATCAGGATTCCCGACTTCACGATAACGGTAAAGATCAAAAGTACCATACTCGGTATCTAATTTTTGTTGATCCAAACGCTCTACCGTTTGTTCATTGGTCATACGGTAGTGAATAAGATCAGCAATTGTACCAATTTTTAAACCATATTTTTCAGCAAAAATTTCAAGGTCAGCACGACGGGCCATAGTCCCGTCTTCATTGATAATTTCACAAATCACAGACGCTGGTTCAAGACCTGCAAGACGAGCTAAATCACAACCTGCTTCGGTATGACCTGCACGATGGAGCACACCACCTGGTTGTGCCATGAGTGGAAAAATATGGCCTGGCTGAACGATATCTGCTGGTTTTGCATGTGCCGCAACTGCTGTTTGAATCGTGTGCGCACGTTCTGCTGGAGAAATACCTGTAGAAATGCCATTTGCAGCTTCAATAGAAAGCGTGAAGTTTGTCCCGTGTTGAGCGCCATTCGCATCAACCATCAACGGTAAATTTAATTGTTTGCAGCGTTCACGGCTTAAGGTTAAGCAAACCAAGCCACGAGCATGCGTGATCATGAAATTAATGTCTTCAGGTCGTACGTGCGTTGCAGCAATAACGAGGTCGCCTTCATTTTCACGATCTTCATCATCCATCAGGATGACCATTTTTCCTGCACGGATATCTGCTACAAGTTCTTCTACAGTATTGAGCGACATCAACCTTCACCTTTTTGTTATGTCATTCTGACATTTGAATAAATTTGTTGCGCCATAGTCTAACGCTTTTTTAGTCAGTTTGCCTATGCTTATGACTGTACCATTCAACACAGTCCAACATACACCTTCATAGCACATTGAAAAGAGAGATAAAATTACCAAAAGAGCAATTTTGTATACAAACTAGACGCTTAGTCTAACTTTTCATGACTGTGAGCTTTAAAAAAGAAAAACCAGATTTAACTTAGCATCAAATCTGGTTTACTTATTAAAATTTAATCTAATTAAGAGCTGATTGTACGATCCGTCGAAGAGCTTTGAGCTTTGCCTTTCAAAATTTCAGTACGGATATTTTGTGCAAGTTCGGCACAGGCTTCGTTCATACCATTAATCATGAAAGCGTGACGTGTTAACACACTGGTTGGATTCGGCATCGGAACCAATTGATAGCATTCACCAATATGCTTTAACTGATCGTGGGTCAAATATAGCGCCATTTCTTTCGCAATCAGGTGATGTGTGAGTCTTTCCGCCGCTTGTACTGAGTCGAGTTGCATTGCTTCCACTGGCGCGGTTACAGCACAGCGCGTTTGTAATACGAACCGTTTATCCTCACGGTAACGTTTATAGAGTACTTCTGACAATAATTGAAACACCGAACCAATCATTAAGATGCAAGCAATCGAGTTATTCTTGAGTGAAGAAATACTGATAACAGCGCCTTGTTGATCAAAACTACGATTCACAACGATATCATCAACATTCAAATGATAATGCGCTGCACACAGTTCGATACTCTTATTTAAGAAAATTTGACATAAATTAAAATAAGGTAAAGATACAGATTTGTTAACCGTATTGATTAATTGTTTCGGATCATAAAATTGGATATTCAGGGATAAAGCATCCTGATCTAACTGCAGAGTCGGTACTTTTGGCGTAATTGCAGCTTGTTCTTTATTTTGCTCTGGCGTATGAGGTTGTTTAGGCTGACTCTTTTCCAGTTCTAATGCTTCAGTGAGCAGCTTGATCTCATGACGTAAACGGGACTCATTATTTAATCTCGCAAGATATTCGCTACGCGTAGGGCGAGCAATGGCACGATAAGCCAACCATAATAAGCCATGAATAAAGAGTGACGAGAGGATCGCCAGCCATTGTGTTCTTAATATTTCACCGATACTTGGTTTAACCAATGTGATTTCCACACTGCCAATTTTCTTTTCATTTTGTAGTGCATCTCGAACGAAGATTTCACCCTGACGCGTCTTAGACAAGCCTGCAGTTGCGAGAACTTGGTCTCCTGTGCCAAGAATACGTATATATGCAACACTTGGATTCGTTGCATAGCGATTGGCTAATAATGCAAGAGATACAGTATTGGCAGGTTCAAGTTCAGTTAAGCTATCTGCGACCAGTTGAGTCGTCATTAGCAAACCTTGGCTTGCACGGTTTTCATTTAATTGATGTGTCGTTGCAATAACCAATAAAAAGGTATGCAAGGCAAAACTTACAATCAGCAGGCTAGCAAATAGCCCTTGTCTAGGCGCATTCAACGTAAACTTCCAAAGAAAATTAATTCAATTTCGATTATGATTCTTACAATATTCGTAGCTCAGACCCGAGTCAATTCATGCGAGAAATCATTCTTATTTCATTTTTAGGACCTGACCAACCGAATCAGTTTACTCGATTGATGCAGGTGTTGTCCGTACATTCTTTGCAAATTTTAGATGTAGGACAAGCAGTTATCCATAACCAATTGACTCTCGGCATCGTGGTTGCCTCCGAAGACCAGACAGCAA
This sequence comes from Acinetobacter sp. ANC_7682, assembly GCF_056779795.1. Classification (NCBI taxonomy): domain Bacteria; kingdom Pseudomonadati; phylum Pseudomonadota; class Gammaproteobacteria; order Moraxellales; family Moraxellaceae; genus Acinetobacter; species Acinetobacter sp. ANC_7682. The sequence goes on from NZ_JBWYIQ010000014.1 coordinate 46,157, forward strand.
CAGCTTTGGCCATGAAGGATATTCTGATTTTAGCACATGATATTGGTCTTACTGTGCGCTTTAAACCAATCAATTCAGAAGATTATGAGCAATGGGTGAAAGAAGGTGGGCGTACACGATATATTGTGACAGCATTGGCACCTGAACTTACTGCAGCACATTTGCAAGCAGTGACTAATATTGTTTCGAGTCAAGGCTTTAATATTGAAACAGTCACCCGTTTGTCTGGACGCCCAACGTTAAATCATTTTGAAAATGAACCAAAACGTGCTTGTGTGCAATTTGGTTTGAGTGGTCAGATGTTAGATGCTGCAGCGATGCGAGCGGCATGTTTAAGTTTATCAAATGAATTAAGTGTCGATGTTGCAGTACAAGAAGACACGCCGTACCGTCGTAATCGTCGTTTAGTTTGTTTTGATATGGATTCAACCCTGATCGAACAAGAAGTGATTGATGAGCTAGCAATTGAAGCAGGTGTCGGTGAACAAGTCGCAGAAATTACTGAGCGTGCTATGCAAGGTGAGCTGGACTTTCAGAGCAGTTTCCGTGCGCGTGTGGCACTACTGAAAGGCATGGATGCTTCTGTATTGCCTAAAATTGCAGAACGTTTAACGATTACTGAAGGTGCAGAACGACTTATTTCAACCCTGAAATCTTTGGGTTATCGTACGGCTATTTTATCTGGTGGCTTCCAATACTTCGCTGAATATTTACAAGCAAAACTAGGGATTGATGAAGTTCATGCCAATATTTTGGATGTTCAAGATGGGCAGGTCACTGGCGAAGTTAAAGGGCATATTGTGGATGGCGCTCGTAAAGCATTTTTATTAGGCCAAATTGCGGATGAAATGGGCATTTCACTTGAGCAAACGATTGCAGTAGGTGATGGTGCGAATGATTTGCCAATGCTCTCTATAGCGGGCTTGGGCGTTGCATTCCGGGCCAAACCATTGGTACGCCAAAATGCAAATCAAGCCATCTCTAGTGTTGGTTTGGATGGTGTTCTGTACCTGTTAGGTGTACATGATAAAGATTTAAGCCGAGCTTAAAATCAAAAAAGCGCATTAAAAAGGCGACCAAATGGTCGCTTTTTTTAATCTAAGTGAATCATTCTTAGACAAATTTTAATCAGTTAAGTTCAGACGAAAAAACAGATGGTCATCATCGAAAAAAAGATGTTTTGACAAAAAATTACGAGGTATTTTTTTGTAATGACACGCCAAGTTTGACTGATTCTGACTCTATGAAAAATGTCTAATCTTAAAAAATGTAATGACAAAAGAATGTTGCGACAATATGTGTCGCTTACAAAAGCATCAGGTCTTTTTTTCTGAAAAAAACTCACCATAATGCTTTCATAGACGCCAACAAGACCATTGAAGAAAGTGAAGCGTTATTTAATTTGTTGTGAAACACCATTAGGCAGTATTTGAAACATCTAAATTTTGACGGAGATTTTTATGGTCACTTTAACTTTTGCAACGATACTCGGATTTGCTCTGATCGCTGTAGCATTGGCGGCCGTATTTTTTTCACCTTATCGTCATTGGCTAGGGTTTATGTTGGCGGGTATGGTCTTCTGGGGTTTACTTGAAGGTATTCGTTATAGTGTCCAACACGTCTTTGACATGTCCTTGGCATATAGTTATTTAACAGCGATTAGCTTGGCAATGGTAGCTTTAACGGCTTTCTTACTTCGCGAAGATAGTCGTGCGCAAAAGGCTTTAGAAAATCGTCGTTATATTGAACATACTCCTGTATACGAGGACGATTAAATCCTGCGCATGACAGATGAGATGTAGACCAAAACTGCGTAGTAACAATTTTATATTTAAAGGTGTATCAAAATGATATACCTTTTTTTTGCCTATACGTTTTGTTAAACAAAGCTGCATTTCCTTACTTATAAGATATGCTAGGATGAATCAATTATTTTTGATATTAAAAAAACGGACTTAAATTGTCATGAAACTATCTTCAATACCTGTTGTGAAATTACCTATCGTTGATGCAAGCACAGATCCACTAGACCTTTTGGTGTTAGGTTTGGCGTTGCGTATGAAACAATTGTCACGTACGAGTCCAAAATTTATTGAGTTAATTCATGATCGTCAGTTCCGTATTCAAATTGGTACAGATCTAGGTGTTGCACGTCAGATTTTAGTCAACAATGGCCAGATTGATTCTGTTTCAGGTGATGCAGAGAAAGCCGATTTCGTACTTCAGTTTGCTGATAGCGAGCAAGGTGTTAAAACCCTGATGAAAGGTGATCCAACTGCATTCATGACGGGTATGCAAAATGGCAGTATTAAAATGGAAGGTGATTTCAGCTTATTGGTATGGTTTAACCAAGTCGCTAAATTAATTCCACCAAAAATTCCTAAACCTGTAAAAGAAAAAATACAATTTGCTCGTCAATTTATTAAAGAAAAGACAGGTAAGTAATACAGCACCTAAATACGGACTTTTCTCGTTTTGATTCTAGAGATGAGTATTTAAATGCAAGAAAAAAAGCCCTCATCAGAGGGCTTTTCTAGTCATTCAACTTCAAGATTAAAGGTTACCGGACCATCATTGATGAGATGCACTTTCATATCCGCTGCAAAGATTCCTGTTTGTACATGTTCAAACTGAGATTTTGCGTATTCAACTAACTGTTCATACAGTTCTTTTGCTTCGAGAGGCGGCATTGCAGGGCCGAAGTCAGGACGCAAACCTTTTTGGGTTTGTGCCATCAGGGTAAATTGCGAGACTAATAATAATCCGCCTCCGGCTTGGCTAAGATTCCAACCCATTTTTCCTTGGTCATCATCAAAAAAACGGTATTTTAAAATCTTATCGATGAGCTTCTTACCTTTTTCAAAGTTATCTTCTTTGCCAATACCAATAAAAACTAAAATCCCTTTTTCGATTTGACCAGTAATCTCACCATCCACAACGACTTTCGCTTCAAGGACTCGTTGGAGTAAAGCACGCATAATTCAACCAAGTTTGATGTTTTTTAATTCAAATGAATTGTATCAAATTGGAAAAAAGAAAAGGGATAAAGTCGTCATCTATCCTCATAAGTTATTGATAAAAAAATAATTAATCTGAGCATACACCTTTAATCTAATAAAGCGATTGAAATAATAAAAATTAACCTTTTTACCAATTTTATTAAAGAAGGTAATTTACGCCTGCAGGAAAGGTAAATTTGAGAGAGAAAACGATGTTTAAGCGTTCAATGTTGGTTGCAATGCTTGCAACTGCGACAGCAGCATCAGCTGCACCATTAACAAAAGATAACGGCGCACCAGTGGGTGATAACCAAAATTCAATCACTGCAGGTCCAAATGGTTCTGTATTATTACAAGATGTACAGTTGATTCAAAAACTTCAACGTTTCGGTCGTGAGCGTATCCCTGAGCGTGTTGTACACGCACGTGGTACGGGAGCTTATGGTGAATTCGTTGCAACTAAAGATTTATCAGATCTTACTATTGCTTCACTTTTCAAAGCAGGTACGAAAACTCCAGTATTCTTACGCTTCTCTACAGTAATTCATGGTAAGCATTCTCCAGAAACTTTACGTGACCCACATGGCTTCGCAATTAAGTTTTATACTCAAGAAGGTAACTGGGATTTAGTTGGTAACCAAACGCCTGTATTCTTCATTCGTGATGCGATCAAGTTCCCAGACTTCATCCACGCAATGAAACCAAGCCCAATTGACAACGTTCAAGACGCTAATCGCGTATTTGACTTCTTGTCTAGCCAGCCATGGGCAACAAATATGTTGACTTATGTGTATGGTAACCAAGGTGTTCCTACGAGCTACCGTGAACAAGACGGTTTCGGTGTACATGCATTTAAATTGTACAACGACAAAGGCGAATATAAATACGTTAAATTTAACTTCCGTTCTAAGCAAGGTGTTAAAGGTCTAAACGTTAAAGAAGCTGCTGAATTACAAGGTAAAGACTTCAACCACTTAACGAATGATCTTTATAAGAACATCAATGCGGGCAATTTCCCGAAATGGGATCTTTATATCCAAGTGTTGGATCCTAAAGATTTGAATAGCTTTGATTTCGATCCACTTGATCCAACTAAAATCTGGCCTACTGATTTAGTACCAGAAACAAAAGTGGGTACTTTGACATTAAATCGTATGCCGAAGAATTTCTTCCAAGAAACGGAACAAGTTGCTTTAGCACCAGGTAATTTAGTACCAGGTATCGAGCCATCAGAAGACCGCTTACTTCAAGGTCGTATCTTCTCTTACTCTGATACACAAATGTACCGTTTGGGTGCAAATCACCAGCAAATTCCAGTAAACCGTCCATTGGTAAATGTGAACAACAATAACCAAGATGGTTATATGAATGTTGGTGCAACTTCATCTAACGTGAACTATGAACCAAGCCGTATGGAGCCAAAACCATCGACTCCTAAAGCACGTGCTGTTGAAACTCCACTTTCTGGCACAGTTCAGCAACGTGGTGTGAAAGAGCAAAACTTTAAGCAAGCGGGTGATTTATATCGTTCATACTCTGCTAAAGAGAAATCTGACCTCATTATGAACTTAGCAGCTGATCTTGGTAACGTAAAAGATTCAGAAACTAAACACATCATGTTGTCTTATTTCTATAAAGCAGATGCGGATTATGGCACACGTATGACTAAAGCTGTAAACGGTAACTTAGCGACTGTTAAAGCGAAAGCGGCAGCTTTAAAAGACTAATCAAGATTAGTCCTTAAATTGGTGATTAGGGTCTAAGGTGTCACCTCAAAAAAGTCCTGTAAAACTCAATTCCTTTCCTGCAACCCTAGGGGAGTTTTACAGGCACTCGTTATCGAATTTAAACTCAGGTGAGGGAAGAATGAAAAATATTGTATATAGTTTATTAATCGCTTTACTGAGTTTAAGTTCAGTAATGCTTCACGCTCAAACGACGTCTGTCAGTAGCTCACAACAATCAGATCAGAAAGAAGTGATTGACTTATTTTTTGCAGCAGCGAAAACAGGAAACAAAGAAGTTATTCATGAATTTTTGAAACATGGGTTTCCAGTCAATATTAAAAACCATGCTGGTTTTACACCATTAATGATGGCGACCTACTATGGTCATCAAGATATTGTAATGACTCTATTGGAAAACGGCGCAGACCGCTGTGCTCGTGATAATAAGGGTAATACAGCTTTGATGGGTGCTATCTTTAAGCTTGAATGGTCGATTGCCAAACAATTACGCCAGGTCGATTGTGATGCTCAAGCGAAACAGACAGGACACAAGACCACAGAAGAATTCGCAAAAGTTATTGGGCAAGATAAAGCATTGAAAGCTTTGACTGAGTCATATAGTCAAGACAATGCAAAAAAATAATCAGTTTAAGTTTTAGTAATTAGTCGAATAATCTTCGACAATTACTAAAACGAGCTATGAATCGCAACAAAATGTGCTTTAATGCAATAAGTTGCTAAAAACTGAAAAATAATATGTCTGCCATTATTCAATCCTTACTTGATACTGACTTGTATAAATTCACGATGTTACAAGTGGTATTACATCAATTTCCTCAAACGGATAGTGTCTATCAATTTCGTTGTCGTAACCTTGAAGATACAGCCTATCCACTCGTGGATATATTAGAGGAACTGAACGAACAGTTAGATTTACTGTGTCAGCTCAAATTTAAAGAAGACGAATTACAATATTTAAGAAGTTTGCGCTTTATTAAAAGTGATTTTGTAGACTATTTAGAATTATTTCAACTTAAGCGCCGTTTTATTAAAGCCAGTATCGATGATCAAGGCCGTTTAGATATTCGTATCGAAGGACCTATGGTTCAAGCAATGATGTTTGAAATTTTCGTGCTTGCAATCGTCAATGAACTCTATTTTCGTCGTATTCGCGATGACCAGGTATTGGCAGAAGGAGAGCGCCGTCTTAAAGCTAAAATTGAATTGTTGAAACACTATGAAAGTAGTCAACAACCGAATGATCCACCATTTCTTGTTTCCGATTTTGGAACACGCCGTCGCTATAGTTTTGACTGGCAGAAACATGTGGTGGAAGAGTTTAATAAGGCTGCACCACATATTTTTCGTGGCACAAGTAATGTTTTATTGGCAAAGCAGTTGGGTATTACACCCATTGGTACGATGGCGCATGAATTTTTACAAGCTTTCCAAGCACTTGATGTTCGCTTACGTGATTTCCAAAAAGCTGCACTTGAAACTTGGGTGCAGGAATATCGCGGAGATTTAGGCATTGCACTGACAGATGTTGTTGGTATGGATGCATTCCTAAGAGACTTTGATTTGTATTTTGCCAAATTGTTTGATGGTCTACGACATGACAGTGGTGATCCATATGAGTGGGGCGATAAAGCCTACGCACATTATAAAAAATTAAAAATTGACAGCAAAACTAAAATGCTCACTTTCAGTGATGGTCTAAACTTAGAGAAGGCATGGGATTTGCATCAATATTTTAAAGATCGTTTCCAAGTGAGTTTCGGGATTGGTACTAACCTCACCAATGATATGGGACAAACTGCTTTGAATATTGTTCTAAAGTTAGTCGAGTGCAATGGTCAATCAGTAGCTAAACTCTCTGATAGCCCAGGAAAAACGATGACTGATAATGATACCTTCCTCGCATATTTGCGTCAGGTATTTGATGTTGAGTCTCCTCAATCATAATTTCCCTTTTCTGATTTTTTGCTAATACCATGCAAAAAATCAGAATAATTTTGAAAAAGTCTTGTGCTAAGATTTGAACAAGGCCAATAGAACTATTCAATAAATATGACCACTAACGCTTTTGATTTCGGTCTGCTGATTGAAGCAGAACAACTTGTTCCTCATTTAGGAAGTGAAAAGTTACGTATTGTTGATTTGACCCGAAGTTCGGTCTATGAGCAATTACATATTCCGCATGCTATACATCTGAAGCCAAAATTTTTAGTGCGCCAAGAGGAACAAGCTACGGGTTTATTGCCTGATGATGAAGGGCTTCAGCAGCTAGTCCAGATATTAAACATATCACCTGAGCATCATGTCGTGGTCTATGATGATGAAGGTGGGGCATGGGCTGGTCGACTGATCTGGAATCTACACTGTATGGGTTTTTATAACACCAGTTTATTAAATGGTGGTATTCATGCATGGTTAGGCGCCAACTATCCTACGTCTTCAGAAGTTGAAGAGGTTCAGCCAGTCACATGTCTTTTTCAAGTGGAGACATCCAATGTTGATCAACACCGTATTGATTATTCAAATTTAATAAAAAAAATTGAAAATAAAACTTGCCAAGTATGGGACTGCCGGACGGCTGAAGAGTATACCGGGCAACGTCTCGCGGCACGTCGTGGTGGACATATTCCAACGGCTAGACATTTTGAGTGGAGTACTGCACTTAATCGTCAAAATCATTTAAAATTGCACCCCTTAGAACGCACGCAACAACGTTTAGAACAATTGGGCTTTCAATTTGATCAGCCAGTCGTCGTATATTGTCAGTCTCATCACCGTTCAGGTTTAGCTTACATTATTGGTCGATTACTGGGTTGGGATATCCAAGCTTATGATGGTGCGTGGAGCGAGTGGGGCAACCGCCTCGACAGTCCAATCATTACTGGAGAGTCACCTGAGTGAGTCTGACAAATTTAAAAAAGAAACTATTTATTCAAGCGCAGCAAATCGTCCCGCAACAAAAACTCAGCCGTTTGGTGGGTAAAGTCGCAGCCAGTGAAAACCCAGTATTAAAGAATGTTGTCATTCAAGCATTTAAAGCAAAATATGGCATTGATATGTCAATTGCTGAGCAACAAAATGCCTTGAAATTTAAATCCTTTAATGAGTTTTTCACTCGCTCTTTGAAAACAGGCGTTCGTTCAATTGATCCTAATCCTAAAAGTGTCGTGTCACCTGCAGACGGTGCAATTTCACAATTGGGTAAAATCAATGAGGGCGATATTTTTCAGGCAAAAGGTCAAAGCTTTTCAGTTGAAAAGTTAATTGGTGATCCTCAATTGGCAGCACCATTCAAAAATGGTGAATTTGCAACAGTGTACTTATCACCGCGTGATTATCATCGTGTGCATATGCCTTATTCTGGTACATTGACTGAAACTTTATATATTCCAGGTGAATTATTTTCAGTCAACCAAACTACAGCTGAAAATATTCCGGGTTTGTTTGCACGTAATGAACGAATGGTATGTTTATTCGATACTGATGTTGGTCGTATGGCTGTTGTTTTAGTTGGCGCAATGATTGTTGCTGGAATTGAAACTGTTGCGACAGGTAAAGTAAAACCAACAGGTCGCTTAGAGCTGAACCATCATGCGATGAAACTTGAAAAAGGTGATGAGCTCGGACGTTTTTATTTGGGTTCAACGGCTGTAGTTTTGTTTGAGAAAGATAAAATGCAATGGGACCAAGCATTTAAGGCGAACTCAACTGTAGTAATGGGTGAAGCGTTAGGTCATCTTATTTGAGTGTATCTTCTGAATAAAAAAAAGCGCCTTAGGCGCTTTTTTTATTCGTGCAATTTATACAAGCGTTCTTTGGGAAACACGGCAATAAATGTAGAGCCTTCGTTTTCTTTCGACTCGATTTCAATATGTGCGCCATGTTGCATAAGTACGTGCTTAACGATGGCAAGGCCTAAACCAGTACCACCTGTTTGACGACTGCGTGCACTATCCACACGATAAAAACGTTCAGTTAAACGCGGTAAGTGTTTTGGATCAATTCCAATACCAGTATCCTGAACAGAAAAATAGCCACGTTCTCCATCATCATGCCAGCCGATGGTGATGGTGCCACCTTTCGGGGTGTACTTTATGGCATTGGTAATTAAGTTACTAAACGCACTCGCCAATTCCATATCTGAACCAATTAAGTCACAGTGGCTGTCTATATCAAGGTTAAGTGTATGACCATAATCAATATTGTAAGCTTGCGCATCATCGAACAGATGGTTCATTAAACTTGGCATTTCGATAATTTGATTTTTCGCAATTTGTTTTTCATTTTCTAAACGAGACAAAAGTAAAAGATCATTGACCAAGGCATTCATGCGTTTAGTTTGCGATTGCATTTGCTCAAAGGCACGTTTCCAGCGCGGATTGATATCTTCTTGATCTGTGAATGTTTCGATATACCCACTTAACACTGTCAGTGGCGTTCTTAATTCATGTGAAATATTGTCAACAAAATCTGAACGCATTTGCTCGAGATTTTTCATACGGGTAATGTCGTGCGCAACCAATAGTCGACTTTCATTGCCAAAGCGAGTTAGTTTAATTTGCGCATACTTATTATCATGGTTCACCAATTTAATTTTTACACCATCTGGTGCTTGATGGGTATTATGAAAATATTCAATAAAATCAGGTTGGCGAATAATCGTGAGCAGGTTACGGCCACGATCAACAGCTTGAATCCCAAATAGTTTTTCCGCAGCAGGATTCCACCATTCGATTTGATGGGAATCATCCGTAAGAATAATCGCTTCTGATAAAGCTACGAGAGAAGATTGAGTTCGATCGATCAGTCCAACCATTTCAGACTGAACAATACGTTCTTGGCGTTGAGCCCGATATACATTGAACAGTAATGCCCCCCAGATTCCATTTAAATTTGGTGGTACATCGTAAGGACGATTCGAAATCCAATCATTGACTAAATATAATGAGCGTAATTGGATACCAAAAAATATAAGACAGGCAATGCCTAAGCATATCCAAAGATAGCCAAGCCCTAACCCGATACAGCCCGCAATAATCAGTAGAAATACCAGTAAACGTAAGTCTTGCTTGGCAAAAGTCCATAAACTGCTATATAGAAACTTTTGATGTTCACGTGCCAATTCTGGGACGGGGTAGGGTTCGTACATAAAATCTAAATTAACCTAAAGCAACATCAGCTCGTGTTGAAAAACGATAGCCAGTACCACGCACAGTTTGAACATAACGGTCTGCACCATAAGGTTCGAGCACTTTACGTAAGCGACGGATATGGACGTCGATGGTTCTGTCTTCGATATACACATTTCCACCCCATACCTGATCAAGTAATTGAGCACGGGTATAGGCACGTTCTGGATGAGTCATAAAGAATGCCAATAGACGATATTCTGTTGGCCCCATATCAAGAATATTTTGATTATAGCTGACACGTTGGCTTACTGGGTCAAGAATTAAGCCATTTGCATCAATGGTTTTTTCGCCATTTAACGCATTTGCACGTCTTAATACCGCTTTAATACGGGATACCAACTCACGCGTTGAAAATGGTTTTGTCATATAGTCATCTGCACCAGCATCAAGACCTTGAACTTTATGGTCTTCTTCGCCACGCGCAGTCAACATAATGACTGGAATTTCTGAAAGTGTTTCATCACGCTTAAGGCGACGACACAAATCTACGCCACTTACCCCACCCGGTAACATCCAGTCGAGTAGGATAAGCGCTGGACGTTGATCAACAATCATTTGATGTGCTTGTTTCGCATCTTCTGCTTCCAAGCATTGAAAGCCTGCCATATCTAAAGAAGTATGGATCATTTCCCGAATTGGGAGCTCGTCGTCGACAATTAAAATGTAGTCATCTTTCACAACGCAATATCCTATGATGAACGGTGAACCGTTTTATATTTATGACAGGCTTATTACAAAGATTAATTATGACAGTATCATTGCAAGATGGAAATCGAAGTTAAATATAGCAATGTTTTGTGACAATTAAGCTGATATTTTGTCTCATTGATATTCATTAATCATGAATTAAATCAATATCTTAAATTTACTTACGATTTGTCACAATTTCTTCATCTTAATTTGATGCTACTTTTTCATTAGATCATTCAATAGGGCGAGAAAAACAGTTTTACATGCCTGAACGACCTCAGCACGTGGAAGTTTAAAACCACCTACTACCCAGCGAACAGCAACTTGAGTGACATAGCCATTTAGACCAGTTGCTATCAAGGAGATCTCTTTTTCAGTGAGATGGGTATGTGGCATCATTAATGTGACAAAGGCATGAATCATTCGGTCGAAACGGCCCATTGTTTCTTGAATGGTTGCATGATTATGAAGTTCTTGGACGAGCATTGCATCAATATAAATAATCCGAGCGGTACGCGGATCATCTTCTAAAAAACTAAAGAACGCATTTAGACCTGCATCAATCATGTTTAGAGGCTCAGGAGAGGCTTTCATAATAGCTTGCATTAATGTTTGTTGAAGCTTCTCAATCAGTTCTAAAAAGATCGTTTGGAATAAGTTTTCACTTTTCTTAAAAGATTCATAAAAGTAACGTTCAGTTAATTTCGCTTGTGTGCAAATATCTTTAACGGTTACTGAGAAAAAACCATGAGCTCCATATGCTTCAATACCCGCTTCAATAAGTTTCTCACGGCGTGCTTGTTTGCGTTCAGTTAAGGACATCCCTTTAAATTGACGCTCTTTTGCGGGAGGCTTTTCAATCGCTTGCTCGTGTTCTGATGGAGTGAGGTTCTCTGGGTTCATAGCAATTCGAGTCTTTTTATAAAAGTGTTATGCTGCGGTCAGTATAGAGTACTGATCAGCTAAAGATACTAAATTGGCCTATAGTAACAATAAAAATGGTCGATAGTTACATTGACAATAATAATTGTCAAAATTATAGTGAACATGAATGACCCAGATCAACGCTGTGGTGCATAAAAATCAAAAAAAGGATTCACAATGAAAAATTTTAAAAACAAAGTGGCTGCAATCACAGGTGCAGGTTCTGGTATTGGTCAACAACTTGCGGTGTTACTGGCTAAGCAAGGTTGTCATTTGTCTTTAAGTGACGTAAATGAAAAGGGCTTAGCAGAAACAGTTGAACTGACGAAGAATGCAAATGTACGAGTCACAACCAAAAAAGTAGATGTTGCGAATCGTGACGAAGTTAAAGCATGGGCGGCTGAAACTGTACAGAATCATGGTTCAGTGAACATGATTTTCAACAATGCTGGGGTGGCATTGGGTTCGACCGTTGAAGGTGCAACATACGAAGAGTTGGAATGGATTGTTAATATTAACTTCTGGGGTGTCGTATACGGCACCAAAGAATTCTTACCATATATTAAGAAAACAGGTGATGGACACATTATCAACATTTCAAGTTTATTCGGTTTAACTGCGCAACCAACTCAGTCTGCTTATAATGCAACTAAATTTGCTGTACGTGGTTTCACTGAATCTCTTCGTCAAGAGCTAGATATTGAAAATGTGGGTGTGAGCGCGCTGTGCGTACATCCAGGTGGCATTCGTACCAATATTGCGAAAGCTGCAAAAATGAATGACAGTTTAAAATCTTTGGGCATGAATCCACAGAAATCTGCACAGACATTTGATAAGTTATTACGTTGTCCACCTGAAGAAGCAGCGCGTCAAATTCTAGAAGCAGTGCAAAAAGATCGTCGTCGTTTACTGATTGGTAACGATGCGAAAGTGATTGATTTAATGCAACGTGTGATGCCAACGGGCTATCAAAAAGTGACTGCATTTGCGACTAAAATGAGTAAACGTTTCGATTCTAAATAATCGTTAAAAAAACCCGCGTCATGCGGGTTTTTTATTTTCTTGATTTCTAATTTAAATCAGTACTTGAACAGTTTTCTTTTTCCAAACAAATTGATAATACAAACCTTGCATCACACATAAGCAAACGAAAGCCAAAGCATAAGCGTACCAGATTCCCGCCAGCCCCCACCATGCGCTAAATAGATAAGCTGCTGGGAGTTCTATACAGAGTATGGCTACAATATTGATGATCATTGGCATAGTCACAGTGCCACTTGCACGCATAATTGAGGCGAAAATAGCACTCGCGCCAAAAAATAAAATTGACCACAGCACAATAAACAATAATTGTTGCCCGAGTATCACGACTTTTTCATCTGTAATAAATAATGCCATGAGATATTTTGAGAACAAATAAGCCAAGATTACGAGCCCGCCTGTAAAGACAAAATTCATCCCCAGTGCTGTTTTAGTTACACGTGATAAAGAATCCGCTTTACCTGCACCGATCGCTTGAGCCCCAAAAATAGAGGCAGCAATTGCGATAGACAGAGCAGGGAATTGGATGTAGTTCAAAACCTGATTAACTGCGCCATAAGCAGCTGTTGCTTCTGAACCATAGCGATTGACCAAGCCGACAATGACTAATCCTGCCACAGAGGTCGTGACCATTTGAATGCCTGTAGGAACGCCAAGTCTGAGAATAATTTTGCTCAGTTCAGGATTGTGGCGTACATGTTTACACATTGCTAAATCTGGACGTAATGGATGATTTTTTTTATTTAAATAAACGTACAGAAAAATAAGCACGGCCAGATAACCCACAATCGTAGCGATGGCAGGTGCAATGATACCCAATTGAGGAAATCCAAAATATCCAGCGATGAGAACAGGAGTAATAAAGAGCCCAATTAAACTGGTCATTCCCAAAGCGATGAGAGGTGTAATGCTATCACCGACACCACGTAAGATAGAGGTATAAATAATATAGATAAAAAGGAGTGGGCTACCTGCTAACATCCATTGAACATAAGGCAAAGATAAGTGCATGACACTTGGGTCTGTGCCCAAGGCTTCAAGAATGTGGCGTGCAGATAGAACACCTAAAATGGCAATAATCGTCCCGCCGATCAATGTCATAAAAATAGTAGACCCGACAACCGCTCTTACTTTTTCTAAATTTTGTGCTCCCCACGCTTGACCAACCAATACCGTCGAGCCAGCCGAAAGCCCAATCACAAAAGCCAAGAGACAGAACAAAATAGGGAAGAAGACGGAAACAGCAGCAATTGCTTGAACGCCCATCATTTGCCCGACGAAGATCGTATTAATTGTGCCGGATAAATTTTGCAGGATATTGGTTGCAATCAGCGGAACTAAAAAAACTAAAAAAACTTTCCAGAAACCAGGTTCATCAATCGGCCGTAAGGTTCTCGCCATATATAAGTCTTATCCATTATTGTTTTCTATATCAACGGATTGACCTTAACACCTTATCATTCAAATTGCTTTAGTAATAAAGTAATCCGTCTCGTCTCTTTTCGTTATTGTGATTGAACCTTCGTTAAAATTTCTCCTGCAAGATGCAAGGTTTCCTTTCGTTTTGCAAAACAGACCCGAATGAGCTTCAGATCTTGAGGTGGCTGTTGATAAAACACTGATATAGGAATCGCTACCAGTTTGTGTTGTTCTGCAAGATATTGGCACATTTCTATATCTGTGAGCTCAGGTCTTAGTGTACTGAAATCTAAGTTTTGAAAATAAGTTCCTGGTGACGGCAGATATTGAAATTTTGAATGCTGAATTCCATGGATGAATAAGTCACGTTTAGCTTGATAAAAATTGGGGAGATCTAAAATATGTTCAGGATGTTGTTCGATGAATTGATTAAGCGCGACTTGAATCGGATGGACACCACAGAAATTGGCAAATTGATAAATTTGACGAAATACTTTCATCAGTGCCTGAGGTGCAACGCAATATCCAGTTTTCCAACCAGTAACATGAAACGTTTTTCCGAATGAACCAATCACAAAACTACGATCTCGAAGTTCAGGAAAACTAAGCGCAGAATAATGTTGTTGACCATCAAACACTAAATGTTCATAGACCTCGTCAGAAAGTACACAAATGTTTTTATCCTGAATCAACTCGATCAGTTGTTGCCAATCTTGCTTGGACCAAATTGCACCTGAGGGATTATGTGGTGTATTTACAATGATTAATCGCGTTCGTTCATTTATTCGATCTTTCACCACATTCCAGTCAACATGGAAGTCTGGATGTACCAAGTTGATATGGATCGCTTGCGCCCCAGCGAGTTTCACTGCAGGTGCATAACTATCATAAGCAGGATCGAAAATAATTACTTCATCTCCAGCATTTACAACAGCTTGAATCGCACACAAAATTGCAGTCGTTGCACCAGGTGTAATGGTGATTTCGCTGATCGGGTCTAAATCGACTTGGTCTCGTTGGCAGAATTGGGCTGCAATTTTTTGTCTTAAACTCAGCAGACCGTCACCAGGTGGATATTGGTTATAGTCTTGTTGTGTGGCTTGAGCTAAAGCTGCAATTAATTCAGGAGGAGGTGGAAAATCAGGAAAACCTTGAGAAAGATTTAATGCGTTCAACTTTTGGGCGAGTGCTGACATCACGCTAAAAATAGTGACACCTAAGTCTGGTAATTTAGATTCAATTTTAATCATGCTGGATAGTAATATTTAGCCCGTTTCTTCGTAGTTTAGCAGTTGAAATGCCTGCACTAAATACAAATATCTGGGACATATTCGTTTTAATTCTCATAAGATTCTAATGATCTTCAATTAAGTTTAAAACCTTAGATGATCTATGTGATCTCATGTTAAAAATGATTGATCTGACTTTGCTTCATTTCATTTTTTAACCAATTTAAAAAAATAATCTTCCGAGGATCTTCAATAAATCTAGTATGGGACAGTAGATAATAGGCAGAACCATCCTGAAGAATTGGTATTATTTTTTTTACAGACTTGAGCTCTAATTCTTTTTCAATCATGTAGATAGAAATGATCGTCTTTCCTAGGCCAGCCAAGCAGCCTTCTAAACATAAGTAAAAATGCTCTAATTCTATTTTGGAATGTTTCTTCAAAATATCTTTGAGTTCATCCAATTGGTGTAATTTTTTTGAAAAATAAGGGCGTGATTTAGAAATTAACAATTCTTTGGTTTTAGGGTGGTGAGATGCTTGGACTGCCACAATATATTCATCGCCAATTTTCTCACTAAACAGATGCGATCCCCATTCAAAATCATTTCTTCGTATTGCGATATCGATATTATCTTTTTCAAAGTCGACTACACCACCACCTGTGAGCAAAACCACTTCAAAATCATGTCCAAGTTTTTTAAATTCAACAAGTCGTGGAATTAACCACTTCATCGAAATGGTTGGTTCACAGGACAGTACCAATTGTTTGTTTTCAGTTTTATTTTGAGTTAGTCCAATTAAACAATCATCCAATTGATTGAAAATATTCTGAGCGCAATGAAAAAGAGTTTCTCCTTCTTTGGTGAGTATCAAGGTTTTATTTCGTCGTTCAAATAATGTGATATTTAATATTTCTTCGAGATTGTAAATTTGCTTACTGACGGCACTTTGCGTAACAAATAATTTCTTTGCTGCAATCGTGACACTGCTGTATTTAGCGACAAAATAAAAAAACTTCAGTGAATTCAAAGATATTTTTTCTATCATTCCAAAAACTCATATATTTTTAGTCGATTTTATTGATTTTATTTTTTTAACTTTTGTTCAAAATGAAGATTACCAACAGCAAAATTAATCTAATACAATGGAAAATATATTAAAATTCAGTCCATTTAACAAGCAGCATCTCGATGAATACACATATTCAAAAGAGATAATCAAAAAGGGTTATGCGTTTATTGATTTAAATACATTCCAAGAAATACAGAAAAATAATAATTTTCACGATGTTAATGAGCAAGATGTCAGTGATTTTATAGACAGTTGGAACGCTCTAGATTTAGATCAATTTATGTCGGATAAAGGTAAATATCGAACAAGAAAACATGCAACTTTTACTATTAATGATAAGCATAAAATTTTACTGAAAAATTCTTATATTCCTCATTTTCAGACGATTGAATACAACACTTTGAATGGTGGAATTGCGAGATATTTTTCAGAGATTGATAAAAATACAATTGAAAATCCAATTTTTAGAAATTTACTACAACTCGCATATCTCACCTTTTCAGAAATTGAAACTGAAAATTGGTTTATCGAAGCGCATCAATTTCGCATTGAAGCAAAATTTGACGATAGTGGTAAGCCAACCCCTGAAGGGATACATCGCGATGGTGTGGATTTCGTTTTAATGGCCATGATCAACCGTCAAAATGTTCAAGGTGGAATGACCCGAATTTATGACTTGAATAAGAATTTGAAAGCAGAATTTATGCTTGAAAATTTTTTAGATATCGCACTTGTGGATGATCATCAGGTCTATCACAGCGTAACGGAAATCAAAGTCAATGATTTTACGTTGGGTGATACTGGATTAAGAGATGTATTAGTGATCACGTTTAAAAAGGCATAATGAATGGGTGAGTTTATAGCAGTTATTCTCATCACCATACTCGCTGTTGTGAGTCCTGGTGCTGATTTTGCTATCGTGACAAAAAACAGTTACTTATATGGTAGAAGGATAGGTGTTCTCACTTCACTGGGAATTTCTTTAGGTGTGTTGATTCATGTGACTTATACGCTTATTGCTGTCGCATTTGTCATGGCGTATACACCTCAAATTCTAAATATTGTGAAGTATATTGGAGCCATCTATCTCATCTATATCGGTTATAAAACTTTTGTACAAAGTCCGGTTGTCGAGACGTCATCAACTGCTGCAATTAATCCTTTTCAAGCAGTGAAATATGGCTTTTTCACCAATGCACTTAATCCTAAAACGACTTTATTTGTGATTAGTACATACACTCAGATCATCAGTGTGAGTACGCCGAAAGCGATTCTGGTCGGTTATGGGCTATTTATGTCTTTTG
Source organism: Acinetobacter sp. ANC_7682 (assembly GCF_056779795.1). Lineage (NCBI taxonomy): Bacteria > Pseudomonadati > Pseudomonadota > Gammaproteobacteria > Moraxellales > Moraxellaceae > Acinetobacter > Acinetobacter sp. ANC_7682. The sequence continues at coordinate 63,773 of NZ_JBWYIQ010000014.1, forward strand.
CTCATTTTTTATGGTTTGGATTGGTGGCTTTGCTTTTTTCATCGATTGTTTTAAGACAGAAAATGTTAGCTAAGCAAGTACAGATTAACCGAGTGATTGGAACTGTATTATGTCTGCTAGGGATAGCACTTCTGTTTGCTAAATTTCAATAATAGGGTAGCAATATGAAAAAGATGGCTTTTATCGATATGGAAGGTGTTCTTGTCCCTGAAATATGGAAACACTTTTCAAATGTATACAATATCCCAGAGTTGGCGATTACAACTCGAGAAGTCGCAGACTATAAGTCTCTGATGGAATTTAGAATTAATTTACTGAAAGAAAATAAAATTCCTTTAAAACAATTAATCGATGACATTAAAGAACTGGATGTCATTCCAGATGCTAAGGAGTTTTTAGAATATTTGCAAAAGGCTGAAAATTTTGAAGTTAACATTATTTCAGATTGCTTTTATGAGTTTTTATTTCCCTTTTTTGAAAAATTAAATCTTCCTGTTAAAAATACATATTGTCATCACTTAGAAATTGGACCAGATGGATTTATAGAAAATGTTCTGTATACACGAGATAAAGGGAAACATGAAATTATTGTAAAGTTCCAAAAAGAAAACGTTTCAATGACCAATAGTATTGCGATCGGTGATGCATTCAATGATTTTTCGATGTTGCATTTAGTTGATTATGGTTTTTTATTTCAACCCTCAGAAGACGTGAGAAAGAACTCCCCAGCTTATTTTTGTAAAGTAGACTCTTATCAAGATATTATTTCACATTTAAATCGTAAAAAAATTATGTAACCTTATAATATTATTATGGTTTATATAAGATGAAGCAGATAGGAATGACTCTAGTGATAGCTTAGTTCTTTAAATGGATTAAGAATAATAAATACAGCCCATTCATGCAGAAATGGGCTTTTTGATGACGTCAATTCACAATGAATTCAATTTTAGTCAGCGACCAAATTTAAATTTCATTTCTAAGTTAAATCAAAAATTCAACTGCTGCTCGGATGATCCCTAACACTAAACCGATAAATGCACCAACGACAACACCGTTGACGCGAATCATATGTAAGTCACCACCGACTTCATTTTCAATTTTATCGATCATTTCTCGTGAGTCCCATTCGTGAATGCGTTCACTGATAAATAAAATGACTTTTTCGCTGTATTGATCACTGAGATTGACTGCCATTGAACTCATTTTTTCATTTAATAATTGGCGTAATGCAGGATTGGAAATGATGTTTTGACCGACTTGTTGAATCGCAACACGTAAATTTTCAGCTATACCTGAATCTGCTTTCTCCAAATCTTCACGAATGGCATTGCACAGAATGACGACGGCACCAGTAATAAAATTTAAAACTTGAGGACTATCTAACAATGCATTTTTAGTTTCATTTAATTTAAGACTCGCCTGACTTTCAGGATTTGCGAGTTCAGTCATTAAATGCTGTGCAATACTCTCAATTTTTTGACGCCATGGATGCTCTGGATCTGCCAACATTGACTCGACACGCTCTATTAAAGAGTCAATCGTTCTTTGTTGAACATCGATACCGATCCAACTTGCGCCTTTGGCTAAACGCCACACTCCGAGTTCTTTAAATAGGGTGCGGGTTAGCTCCCGAGTTTGTTCAGGATGTGAAGTCACCCAACCGTGCGCAACATCGAGACCACGTTGTAAAACATCTTGGTGGAAGTCATTTTCTAATACGGCACGAATCATTTCACTGGCCAGGGTATTGATTTGAGTGTTCTTTACCCATTGCACACTGTTAGTTTGAATAAACCTACCGACTTGTTCTTGTCCAACAAACTCAAAAACTTTAGGCACTGTCTGTTGAATCACTTGAGTCACTTGACGATTGTTATCTGGATTGGCTAGCCATTGTCCTACTGCCAAACTCACATCTGTTTGACTCAAGCTTTTTGCCACAATCTGTGGCGATAGGAAGTTTTCTTGAACAAAACGTCCCATGGATTCTGCAATACGCGCTTTGTTACGTGGAATAATTTCGGTGTGATCTTTTAAAAACTTAGGAATAGGGATACGGCCGAATGGGTTCCGAAACAAAACCGTAATGGCATACCAATCTGCTAAACCACCAACCACACCTGCTTCAGCAGACAACATTAAAATATGAATAAGCCAAACATATTCTGGAAAAATTTTGGCAGCCACCATGAGCGATATCCAAGCCAATACAGCGACAACCAGTGCGATCATGGCAAACCGTTTGCTTCGATCCAGACTAGGGGTAGTCATTGTTGGTGATACACTCATGCATAATTCCTATGTAAGCTGTTGTATTAATATTATTTTATTGTGATTGAGAAGGCTGTGTTTGTACAGGCAGTATGTCGCCTGTAGCACTTAAACCATATTTAGACCCTAAGGCCTGTAAAATTAAACGTGCATCAAAAGCATCTTGAGGTGCTGTTTTTTGATCTTTAAAACAGGTGATGGTATAGGCTACTTGAACTGGCTCTAAACTGACCACCTGTGGCACATCATAAAAAGGATCAAAGAACATAGGATGTCTACGATATCCATAACCATACGGGTAAGGATTGGAATAAACCACAGTTTGACGAGGTGGTTGTTGTGTGCGATTGCTTGGATCATCTTGGACTTTAAAAAAATGAAAGCCCTGTTTGACTGTTGTTTGTGCAGCTTTAAGTAAGGTTATTTCTTCAGCTGTACCATAGCTCATGTTAGATGAGCCTTGAAAACTAATACGATACGTTGATTGGTTCAAGGGAATAGTTGCGAATTGCCCAAGCTGATCAAATGTACGCGGTTTACTTGGCGTCGTGACACAACCAGACAGCAGGAGCATGCCAGATAATCCCAAAATCATGCATAAGTTTTTCATTTCGCTCTCCTGAAGTCTGTTGTGTCAATATCAATTTAGAAGCTACTGTTTGGCTGTTTTAAGAATTCTATTTCCTCAGGCGTAGAGAGACGATTTAAAATTTCATTACGATGAGGATAGCGGCCGAAACGTTCAATGATGACTTGATGCTTTTTCTCAAAGTCTAAATTTACAGGGTTGCCTAATGCCTCAAACAAACGAAGCGCTTGAGTGTGAATGATTTTTGATTCGCTATGCATGAAAGGCATATATAAGAAGCTACGTTGTTCAGGTTCCAGTTCGAGATCTAAACCAAGACGAACCGCTTCTTGAGCTAGCCCAAGTGCTAATGGATCTTGGGCAAAAGATTCAGCTTTGCCACGATAAACATTACGAGAAAATTGATCCAAGACAATGATTTCTGCTAAGCGTCCTAAAGCAGTTTCCCGCCATGTCCATAGTTCGCCTGCGGCAGCTTGTTGGATGGTGTGACCAAATTGCGCTTGAATAAGTTGATCGAAAGCATCGCTTTTCGCAAACCAATGTGGTTGAGTTTCAGCACTGAACCAAAAATCTATAACGTTGTGATAATTCATATTCTTTACAGTTTGTTAGCATTTATTCTGCAATAAAATCACAAATTTCAGATGTCTTAAAGACTAAGATTGTGTTAAAAATTTGCCAAAATAAAAGGTTTATCCAACTGAAATGTATATGCAAACTGCATTTGGGAATATAAATCACGGTATACTTGATATAAATCAATAATTTTTTATCTCAGTCGTTCTTCTAGATAAGCGAGTAAGTAATGAGTCAACCCGAAGCGCTCTCTGAAACAATTTTACCAAATTGGGTGGATTCGTCGGTGTTTAAAGGTATGTTACGAGGCATTGAGCGCGAAAGCTTAAGGATGCAAAGTGATGGCTTTATCTCCCAGAAAGATCATCCTAAGGGTTTAGGCTCTGCGTTAACTCATCCTCATATTACGACAGATTATTCTGAAGCCTTACTTGAGTTTATTACGCCTCCTCAATCTTCAATTCCTGAAGCATTAAGCTACTTAGAAGATATTCATGCTTTCACTCATCGACATCTAGAAGATGGTGAAAAGCTATGGCCAATGTCGATGCCATGTATGTTGGATGATGAAGAAGAAAGTATTCGTCTTGCGCAATATGGCTCGTCCAATATTGGTAAATTCAAAACCTTATACCGTCGTGGTTTAGGTGTACGTTATGGTCGTCGTATGCAGACGATTTCAGGTGTACATTACAATGTTTCATTCCCTGATGCGTTGTTTGAGCAGTTGCAAGCAAACGAGCAAGATGAAGCTTTAAAACAGCTCAGTTTGCAGGATTATCGCAGCCATCGATATTTCGCTTTAATTCGAAATTTCATTCGTTTAACCCCATTGGTTATGTTTTTGATAGGTGCAAGCCCATCGGTCTGTCGTTGTTTTATGACGGGTCGTGAACATCATTTATTGCCTTTAATTAAGGGAACATTGTATTTGCCATATGCCACTGCATTGCGTATGGGGCGCTTTGGATATCAAAACTCAGCGCAGAAAGAGTTAGGTATTCATTACAATGATTTGAAAGGATATTTAGCAGGCTTACAAAAGGCGGTGAAAACGTCTTATGCTGCTTTCAGTCGTTTGGGATTAGATGACGAAGCGGGCGAACCGATCCAAATTAATGATCACGTACTGCAAATTGAAAATGAGTACTACAGTCTTGTACGCCCTAAACAAGTACCACAGTCTGGTGAAACACCATCTGATGCATTAGCAAACCGTGGTGTAGGGTATGTAGAATTGCGCGCAGTAGATGTGAATCCATACAGCCCTATTGGTATTAATGAAGATACTGCAGGCTTCTTAGAGGTATTAGCGCTTTATTGTTTATTAAAAGACAGTCCTGAGCTGCTAGATGATGAACTTGAAGTGATTGAACAAAACCAGCAAGAAGTTGTGAATCGTGGACGTGCGCCAAATGCTGCCATTGTTGAAAATGGTCAATCAATTGAAATTGAGACATGGGCAAATCAATATCTCAAACAGATGCAGCCTTTAGCAGAAACGTTAGATCAAGTTCACTTGACCTCGTTGTATTCTGATGCAATGCAAATCATGCAATCACGTGTAGATGAGGTGGATGAAACCTTCTCTGCGAAAATAGTAGAAGATACTGTAAAACATAGTGGTACTTGGAGCTTAGGCAGTGTGCTCGCGCATCAACATGCTGATCATTATCAAAATTATGTGTTATCTCAGGATAAAGTCACCTATTTTGAACAACTCACAGTGCAATCACTTGAACAGCAACAACAGTTGGAAGCAGAGTGTAGTCTAAGCTTTAAAGAATATTTAAAAGCATATCGATAAAAATATTGAGGAAAGTATATGCAGTGGCAAAATTATCGCATGGTGAGTGGTCTGTTGTTTGTAGCCAGCGTGATTGGAATGGCCTTCGCGTTGTATCTCGAACATGTCCAAGGACTTGAGCCTTGTCCATTGTGTGTATTTCAACGGTTAGGTCTGATCGGACTGGGACTGATTTCTTTTATTGCGGTTCTACACAATCCCGTCCGTAATGGTTTAAAACGAGCATATGCTTTCCTAGGGACATTATCGATTTTATGGTCAGCGGGTGTTGCGGCACGTCATGTCTGGCTGCAGAGTTTACCTCCAGATAAAGTGCCAAGTTGTGGGCCTGGTTTAGATTATTTGGTAGATGCTTTGCCGCTTAAAACAGTGCTTCAACAAGTGCTGTCAGGATCAGGCGAATGTGCGGTAGTAGACTGGACTTTCCTAGGTCAGTCTTTACCTGTATGGTCTTTGGTATTTTTTAGTATTTTGCTGATCATCTCGATTTGGCAGTTATTCAGAAAGTATCCTGCTTAAAATAAAAAAGCCAACTAATAGTTGGCTTTTTTATTGAAGATGGTCAGGTTTCTACGATTCCTTCCATGCTTTCTAATTTGATTAAATATTTACGGATTTGCTCTTCAGCTAATTCATCGTGATGTGGATAGAACCATTTAACGATTTGCTCAGCAACACTGGAATGGTATTGAATCTCCATATGATTGAGCCCGTAGAACACAGCTTTGTGTGATTCTGGCAATTTCAGTTGGAATCGCGGATTTGGATGCTCACCCAAAGCACTTTGCACACTCACTAAGTAATCGCCAATGACTTTGAGTGTACGATTTTTACGATTTTCAAACTCAATTGTTCCAGCTACTAAGAATGTATTGATATGTGAAGGCAGCGGTGCAGGTTTACGATTATCATCCATCATGCCAATACGAGCGTGATTGTGTTCCCAGTCATCATCACGGACACTACCATGGCGTAAATCCAAAATACCATCACTGCGAATATTCACAATGTGGCTGGCTAACTTGATGACGGGAAAGTGTCCAATTTTTTCTTGAACGGCAAAGCCAATACGTTCTAGAACCGCACCATGATGTGGAGAACCTAAGCAGACCAAATTCTCTGCCATGTGAAACCATTGATGGAGATTTTGTTTACCATAAAACAAAGCACTTCTAGAAACCAAACCACCCATACTGTGACCGATTAAATCAAGGCTGGTGATACGTGGATTGCGCTTTACCAAGTCTTCAAGCATATTGGCCAACGAACGACCATTCGCTGAAATTCTGCGACCAGTGTTGTAATGCAAATAAAGCATGGTGTTGTTGTCGCGTTGTGCAAGCAGTTTTTCACCAATACCGCCATAGTTACGATTGGTCCAATCAAGATGATTCATGCACAGACCATGGCAAAAGATCACGACACGACCTGACAGGTCACCCTGTTGTAACTCTCCATAGTGATCATACAGATTACTTGTAATCGCCAACGGATTTTGATTTTTGAGTAAATAGTCGCCAATCACGCCATTAAGAGCACTGACCAAAAAAATCATTTTTGGCGTGAGGGGTTTATCATGGAGTTTCGGAAATTGATCAATGATTTTGCGCAGGGCTGGTGCGACCAAATAATTTCCGTAATTTAGAAGCGTGTCATATGAAAATTGATATAACTTTCGAACGTAGGTTTTCTTTTGAAATTCTTTTGATGTTTTTTTACTTAAACCAAATACGGTTAAGAGCACTTCACGTTGAAGTGATTGAATGAGATTTTGAACAGCAAGGTTAATTGGAGTGCTGACCAGTTGTGCCAAACCTTCAAGCACATCGGCCTGACTTGGAGGAGATCGATCCCATTTACAATAGGTTTCATGTAGTGGCGTTAAACTCGGCATCTAGTCTTATCCTGATAGTGCATGATCATCTAAAGACACTTTATTTTTAGCAATGATCACTGTATAAAATTCCTTGTATTTATCTTATGTTGTTCATCCCGAACAATTTTTAAGATAACTTTGATTTCAGATCGGCTCTAATTTTTTTGTCTGACAATATTTGTTATCGTACAAAAGAGAAACAAATATGTGATCTGATTCACAATAAAAATTAGAACAATTTTGAGGAAAATGCAATTAATCAGTTCATGAATATTATCTATCTACATGGATTTCAAAGTAGTCCTTTTTCGATTAAAGGGCAACTGATTCGTCAGTATTTTGAAAGACATGAACATGTACAAGTGCATTTGCCCGATTTAAATATGCCGCCTGATCAGGTCATGACTTCGATTTCGACACTCATCGAGTCTATGTCAAATGTCGTTTTGATTGGGAGCAGTTTAGGTGGATTTTATGCGACGCAGCTTGCCGCGAAACATGGAGTTGCAGCTGTACTGATTAATCCCGCTATGCAACCATGGAAATTATTTAGAAACTTGTTTTCAACGGCGCAGTTTCCTTATCCAGTCACTGCGAATTGGTCGTTAGATGAAGCTCAGCTTGATCAATTGGAGCATATGGCAGTTCCGTTTGTGCAAGATGCAGACAAAATCTTGGTCTTGTTACAACAAGGTGATGAAGTTTTGGATTATCGTGAAGCGGAACGTTATTATAATTGCGATGGTCATCAAGCGTTCCTCATTACAGAAACATATGGCAATCACGCGATGGATGATTTCGCGGATAAAATACCCTTGGTATATCAGTTTTTAGCTGACAGCTTAAAATAAGGAAACAATTCAACGTGTCTCAATATACGGCCCAATCCCTTGAAGTCTTATCTGGTTTAGATCCTGTACGCCGTCGTCCAGGCATGTATACCGATACCACACGTCCAAACCATTTGGCGCAAGAGGTCATTGATAATGCGGTCGATGAAGCATTGGCAGGACACGCGAATAAAATTACAGTGACTGTGTATAAAGATGGGTCATTGTCAGTAGAAGATAACGGGCGTGGTATGCCAGTTGATATTCATCCTGAATATGGTCAAAGCGGCATTGAAATCATTCTGACTAAACTGCATGCAGGCGGGAAATTCAGCACAGATAATTATCAATTCTCTGGTGGTTTGCACGGGGTTGGTATTTCTGTTGTAAATGCGCTTTCCACACGTGTGGAAGTCCAAGTTCAGCGCCAAGGTAATTTGTACAAAATGGCCTTTGAGCAAGGTGAAGCAACGGCACCACTTGAAGTTCTGGAAGGTAAAGCACCTAAACGTGCATCGGGTACCTCAGTTCACTTTTGGCCTGAAGCGAAATATTTTGATTCACCTAAATTTGCATTAAAGGCACTTAAACACAATTTAAAAGCGAAGGCGGTATTAGCTGCTGGCTTACAAATCAATTATGTTGATGAAATTAACGACGAAAAGATCACTTGGCAGTTTGAAAATGGTCTCGTCGATTATTTGATGGATGAGTTGGAAGATCGTGAAATCATCCCTATGCCTGCATTTGTCGCTACAGGTGACGCGGAACGTGCCAGTGCGGAGTTTGCGATTTGTTGGAATGTTGAAGGCGGAGAGAGCATTCAAGAATCTTATGTGAACTTGATTCCAACGGCGCAAGGTGGCACACATGTGAATGGTCTTCGTTCAGGTGTGACGGATGCGATCCGTGAGTTCTGTGAGTTACGTAATCTCTTACCACGTAATATGAAGCTTTCAGCGGAAGATGTGTGGGATGGCGTGAACTATATTCTGTCTTTGAAATTTCAAGAGCCACAATTTTCAGGTCAAACCAAAGAGCGTCTTTCAAGTCGTGAAGCCTCTGCGATTGTGCAGAACATCGCAAAAGATGCTTTTGCCTTATGGTTGAATCAAAACTCTGAAATTGCAATGCAATTGGCTGAAATGGCGATTTCAAAAGCGGGACGTCGTTTAAAAGCAGCGAAGAAAGTTGAGCGCAAAAAAATCGTTTCAGGTCCAACTTTACCAGGCAAATTATCTGATTGTGTGGGACATAGTTTGGAAGAGTCAGAACTATTTATTGTGGAAGGTGATTCTGCTGGAGGATCTGCCAAACAGGCGCGTGATAAGAATTTCCAAGCGATTATGCCGATCCGCGGAAAAATTTTAAACACTTGGGAAGTCTCTTCAGATGAAGTACTTGCTTCTCAAGAGGTTCATAATATTGCAATCGCAATAGGAGTTGATCCGGGTTCTGATGATTTGTCTGAACTTCGCTATGGCAAGATCTGTATTCTTGCCGATGCAGACTCAGATGGATTACATATTGCGACTTTGCTATGTGCATTATTTGTGAAGCACTTCCCAAGTCTAGTTGAAGCAGGGCACTTATTTGTTGCGATGCCACCTTTATTCCGTATTGATGACGGTAAAGATGTGCATTACGCGCTTGACGAAGTAGAATTAGAAGGCATATTGAAAAAAGCCAAAACTAAATCCCCACAAATCACACGATTTAAAGGTTTGGGTGAGATGAATGCAAGTCAGCTCCGTGAAACAACATTGGATCCCAATACTCGTCGTTTGGTGCAACTAGATTTGGATGATGTGCATTTTACTTCAGGTTTATTAGATAAATTATTAGCCAAGAAACGCGCAAGTGATCGTAAAGAATGGTTGGAACAAAAAGGCAACTTAGCTGAATTAGTCGTTTAATTTTCTGCAGACACGAGCATTAAAGCCCGCAGATGCGGGCTTGTTTATACTTCACAGAGGCTTTGTTGCACAAAGATTTGAAATGCAAAGCGCCCCTAATTGAGCCAAATTTAAGGCGTAACTTGGGTAAGTGGTCGACCTAATTCCG